>JALXDW010000491.1 GCA_027070385.1 Chromatiales bacterium | reverse complement strand
ATCCAAGTTGGAAGCACATAAAATGGAATTTAATATGGATGAAAATGATATCAATGAAGTGATACTGGAAGTGATTGATGAATTTTCTGCAATGGCTCAGGATAATCAACTTACTATTAAATATACTGTCAATGAATCTGGAAATTTACTTGAATTTGATCCGGATAGAATTAAGCAGGTAATACGCAATCTTCTCAGTAATGCGATTAAATTTTCGGAAAAAAATACCAGTATTATTATAGAAACAGAAAATAATAATATGACATTTACTTTCAGAATCATTGACAAAGGGATTGGTATTCCTGATGGTGAGTTAGCTGATGTTTTTGAAAAATTCAAGCAATCAACAAAAACAAAAACAGGTGCAGGAGGGACGGGGTTGGGATTGGCAATTTGTCAGGAAATTATTGAAATACATAAAGGCAGTATTTGGGCAGGAAATAACCCACAGGGTGGAGCAATTTTTACTTTTAATATTCCAGTGATTGCTGATAGTAATGAATATAAACAAGCCGGTTAAAGGGATAATGATATGAAGGATAAGATTTTAATTGTTGAAGATAATCAGATTAATCTGGATATCTTTGTAGAAATTCTGGAAGATGATTATGATTTGAGAATTGCAACGGATGGTGAACAGGCACTTGATTTGGTTGAGGATTATATGCCAGATTTAATTTTATTGGATGTAATGATGCCAACAATGGATGGCTATGAAGTCTGTGAAAGAATTCGTAGTAATAATAATTTACAGAATATAAAAGTGATTATGGTATCCGCCCGCGCAATGGAAAGTGAACGTAAAAAAGGCCTGGACTCCGGTGCGAATGAATATATAACTAAACCTTTTGATGAAGATATACTGGTTGGTATGGTAAAGTCTTTTATGAGTGAAAAGACTGGTTAATAAAAGCGATTTCAGGCAGCATTATGTCCATTTCTGTTGGTCTTAACTGAATTCTGGCGATACCGGCATTATTAATTTTAAAGTTATACATTCCTTGTGGCGGTGCATGGACACTGTGTGCAAGAATAGCCCGAATGACACCAGCATGTGCAACAATTAAAATGTGCTGACTTTTAAATTGTTTAATAATTTCCTGATAACATTGAATAACCCGGTTAATAAAAACATGAATATTTTCACTGCCATCCGGGCGGTTATGAACCGGGTCTGCATAAAATCCGGTATATTCTTTTATATTTTTTTGCTTAACCTGTTCACGAGTCAGTCCTTCCCATGAGCCAAAGCCTATTTCTTTTAGTTCATTTTTGATATGTAAGGGTATGACATGTTTATTTGCAAGTTGTTCAGCAAAGTCACGACAGCGTAACAGTGGAGAGCTTATGATTTGCTGCCAGCAATTCTCATTGCCAATGGCTTTTCTCATTTGTTGCCAGCCTTTTTGACTAAGAGGATCGTCAATTTTATGGCCTCGATAGCGGCTACCACCTTCCGGTTCCCCGTGCCGGATTAAATCAATAATGGTTTTGCTCATATTACTTCTTGCTCTAAAGTAATAGGTAAATTATTGTTCAGGGTTTTTGTGTGCATCTATCAAATTTTTTGTCATGATGCGATCGGTGTATGCCATTGCCATCGCTGAAACAATAAATGTTAAATGAATCAGTACCTGCCATTTAATGGTAACTTCATTCATATGTTCTGCGTTAATGAATGTTTTAAGCAAGTGGATTGATGATATACCAATTAATGCCATGGATAGTTTTATTTTCATGGTAGCAGCATTGACATGCGACAGCCATTCCGGTTGATCGGGGTGCTCTTTAAGGTTCAACCGGGATACAAACGTTTCGTAGCCACCAATAATGACCATGATCAATAAATTTGCAATCATCACCACATCAATTAAACCGAGTACAATCAGCATGATTTCTGCTTCACCAATAGTGGTTGTTTTTGCAACCAGATGGCTGAGTTCAATCATAAAGTGATAAACATAAACACCTTGGGCAATAATCAGACCAAGATACAGGGGGGCTTGTAACCAGCGACTCCAGAATATAAGTTGAGCCATAATGGTTTGTGAAAGATTACGAGAGGGATGATTATTAGTATTCACAGTTGCTCCTGATGGATAAGTCAGAGTTTATTCAAAGAAAGAGCGGTGTATTTTAGCAGTTTATACGCTGATTGAAACAGCTTGTTTGCTGAATTGGCAGATTATTTCAAGGGGTATTTGGGCTGTTACTGCTGAAGAATGGCTTCAGCGGATGACAGCATTTCTTCAAGATCAAAGGGTTTTTTAAGGAATAATTCAATTTGAATTTCCCGGGATTGATAGCGAATGGTGTTTTTCCCATGTTCGGCTTCTATTTCTTTGCCACCGCCACTGAGCATAATTATTTTGGTTAATGGCGAGAGTTGCTGACATTGAATAATGAGTTCAATACCGTTCATCTCTGGCATAAACATGTCTGTTGCCAGAAGATCATAGTGCTTGGTTTTCAGTAAATCACAGGCTTGCTTGCCATTTTCGGCTGAGTCAACCTGATAACCTTCATCTTCAAATATGCTGGTATGTATTTCCCTGAGCATATCATCGTCGTCAACAACCAGTATGTTTATTTTTGAATTATCCATTACAAATATCCTTGAGTTAGAGTAGCTGAGTTGTATGGTTGACAGGCAGCTCTATAATAAAACAGGTATTGGGTGATTGTTTGTCAAGATACAGCTTGCCATTATGTCTTAGAATAATCTCACATGAAATGCTTAACCCCAGTCCCGTACCTTTACCAATATCTTTAGTGGTAAACATTGGCTCAAAAAGTTTTTCTGCTATTGCTTCAGGGATGCCTGTTCCACTGTCCATCACTGAAAATTTTATTTTATTATTTGATCTTTCTATATTGATATGGATCCATTTATTATCAAGATGGCTGATGGCATCATTTGCATTATTCACCAGGTTAATCAGAACCTGGCTTATTTGTAGTCGTTGACACTGGATAGTTGTTTTTTCGGAAAGATTCCGGAAGTTAACATTAAATTGAATGTTATTAACCTTGAATCTTTCTTCTGTCATATTAACAGCATCGCTGAGCAAATCACAAATTCTTGTTTCGGTAAAATCATCATTGGTGGAATCGCGTGAAATATTACGCAGACTGTTAATCAGTTCAGAAACTTT
>JALXDW010000490.1:2042-3157 GCA_027070385.1 Chromatiales bacterium | reverse complement strand
CGGTAAAATATCATCCAGCGTCTCGTTATTTTGTAAACGTTGGCGGAATTTTTCCGTTTGCTGCTTTAATTCTTCATCGGATAATGTCTGGATTTCAGGCTCGAGCGCATTTATTTGATCCACAATTTTCTGTAACTGTTTTATATAGCGCTCATTGCGACTACCGAATATTTTTTTTACGACTTTCCCAAACATTAAAAATTTCCTACTTATTCTGGATTATTATCTTTAACTGATATTATTTGATTTAAACGACTGTACAGGCTTTACCAAAAGAAAACCCTGATGCGGTTTAACCCACTAATAAAACGCCTATTTTACGCTATATGGAGTGCTTTTGTCTGATTTGGTTTCTATATTCTTGTATTTCGTTGCAGGTTTTTCCCTGTCTTTAACTGTAATATTGCCAATCGCATCAATTTCAAGTGCAGTGGCTGGAAAATCCAGTTTTGTCAGTTGTTTTATTAAGCGTGCCGCGCTGTGCTTTTTGTCCAGCAAAGGGCCAGCGGGGCGACGCTGTCGTGCTGAAATAATCTTGCCTGATTGAAATCGCCCTGTTTGATCGATATCGATTGATAAAATGGGTGCCAGACCATTTTTACCGGCAACATTAATCCCCAACGTGGTACAAAAATTCCCCAGGCTATAAGCAATAATGCGGCCTTGGTACAACTCCAGCGCACGAGGAACATGCGGACCATGCCCTAAAATAATGTCCGCACCGGCTTCAATCGCAGTGTGTGCAAACAACACCACATCCCCCCTGTTTTCATCATGAAAGTATTCTGTTTGAAAAGGAACATGTGTATATGCCGCACCTTCCGCACCGGCATGAAATGACACCAGCACAATGTCATTGGCTTGAGCCAATTCCTGAATACTTTCACGCACATAGTCTAAATCCAAAAAATCATGTGCACCACGGAAAGGGGCAAAGGCTATCAATACGACTTTCAGGCCTTTTATTTGCCACTGTGCAACGTCACCCATTAAACCCGAATGTTTGATACCGGCATCATCCAGTATTTGCATTGTGAGTAAGCGTCCACTATCACCAAAATCTCTGGCATGGTTATTTGCCAGACTCATCACATCAAAACCTGCTGACTTTAAGT
>JALXDW010000490.1:0-2032 GCA_027070385.1 Chromatiales bacterium | reverse complement strand
AACACATAGCAACGGCGAACATCCGGGCAGGCTTTCTCAGCCACTCCCTCTGTACCAAATGTACCTTCTAAATTGCCAAAAGTGATGTCTGCTTGAGATAAAATTTGACTGACATCAGCAAGCAATACCTTTCCATCCTGGGGAGCTAGACGATAATCAGGATAATCCGTTCCAAGCATAATATCGCCTACAGCCATAATATTGAGAGTGGTTTCTGGCAGATTTTTTTTGAGCTTGGCGGGCGTGGCAACGGGCTTTGTAACTTGAGCGTACGGGACTTCTGCAAACGTTGCAGCTAAATCAGGTTTTACAGTGGAACAAGCGGATAGTGATAACAGCAAAAACACACTGCACATCAGCAAAATACGCATTGGCAGGCTGTCAGTATTGGATTTTACAGAAGTCACTGAAAAATGAATTCGCAGCATTTTGTTTGCTCAACCGCTGCGTTTTACTCAGTTGTTTAGAATAATTCTAAATTGATCGACATAAAGCCAACGATTTCAGTCCATGGAAACATGAATTCAGTGGCATCTATTTGGTACTGGCACGTAAAATATAACGTTTGGGATTCACGGCTCGACCATTATTTAAAACTTCAAAATGAACATGTGGCCCGGTTGAGCGACCGGTTGTCCCCATTTTGGCCAAGACTTGGCCTTTCTTAACAGTATCACCAACCTTAACATCGATTTTTAGGCAATGCCCATAGCGAGTGGAATACCCCTTACCATGATTAATTTCTACCAGGTTGCCGTAACCTGAACGACGACCTGCAAACGTTACGACACCGGAAGCAACAGCAACAATGTCTGAACCCAGTTTACCGGCGAAATCAATACCTGAATGATGCACCCGACGGCCAGTGAATGGATCTGTACGAATACCAAAATAAGACGATAACCAGCCGCGTGAAATAGGACGACCCGCAGGCTCCACTTCAGCTTGCAGGTTATTGGTCATCATCATGGTTTCAAGTACATTAAGTTGCTGGCTACGATTATCCAGCTGACTGGACAAGTCACCAAGAGCCGCCAAAAAGTCGTGAATTTCCATGGACTTACCATTTTTTTCCAGGGCATTCACTGGGCCACCTTGTGCAGGAGGTTGAGAGAAATCAAATTCGCCACGATCCAGTTTGGCCATGGTTGTTAACCGCGAACCCAGTGCATCCAAACGAATAACGTGTGCCTGCAATTTACCAAGCCGCAAAGCCAATGCATCCATATTCTCACGTGCATCCTGGGTCGCTTCTTCAATTTTTAAACGCTGGGAATCAATTTCCGTTTGGTAGGCCAGGTTAAGGTCATCGGGATTGGCGCGCATGGTATTTATCCCGAGCTGATAACCTGCATACATCAGGCCAACAGGCAGAATTAAAAAGCAGCCCACCACCAATGCAGTCAGCTTTTTAGTGTCCATCACATAGAGACCTGAACAGCCTTGTTTTCTTCTGAGTAATACTATATTCATATGCAGACAACCTTAAAACATATATATTAGTTAGCGGTTAAAGCCGCTAAATCTTTATAAATATTAGCATGTACAAACCTACTGTAAAGTAACATGTACATTTAAGTTCTAATTGCAACCTATTAATAAGTATGAAATTACCTAAACAAATTAACAAGCTACTTCAACGTAAAAATTCACAAGTTGCGAGCCTTATCACACATGCCCGGCAACTCGAATTTTTAAACAACAAGCTGTTGGACCTGCTGCCCTCACCGTTACCTCATCACTGTCAGTTGGCAAAAATTGACCAACAAACTCTGATCATCGTGGTTGATTCGCCTAGTTGGTCAGCACGATTACGTTATTCTATCCCGGAATTGCTTGCCAAACTCAAGCACCAGTCTCATCATTTTATTTCTATTCGAAAAATCGAAATAAAAGTTATTCCAAAATGGACGACTCAACCTCGAAACAATACCTTAAAACCTAAACCTATTTCCAAAAATACAGCACAATGTCTGAAAGACACCGCTGTCACGATTGAAAATAACGCAATTAGAAATGCTTTATTAAAAAT
>JALXDW010000489.1 GCA_027070385.1 Chromatiales bacterium | reverse complement strand
CTCTTGAACAACGTCTGCGCGTCGTACCTGGGCTTCTTCTTGTGTGATTAAACCGGCATTTAGATCAGCATCAATCGCCATTTGTTTACCCGGCATGGCATCCAATGTAAAACGGGCACTCACTTCAGAAATACGTGTTGCACCTTTGGTAATAACAACAAAGTTAATAATAACCAGGATAGCAAAAACAATGATACCAACGGCATAGTTACCACCAATAACAAATTCACCAAAGGCTTTAATCACCTGTCCGGCAGCATCCGGACCAGTATGACCTTCGAGTAAAACAACACGAGTTGAAGCAACATTTAAAGCCAGACGCAATAGCGTTGTGATCAACAAAATGGTCGGGAATAATCCAAAATCAAGTGGTCGTAATGAATAAATGGTGACAAGTAAGACAATCAGTGACAGTGAAATATTAAAAGTAAACAAAATATCCAGTGCAATGGGAGCCAATGGCACAACTATCATTGCAATCATGACTATCAATAATAAAGGTGCGCCTAACCCCTGATAATTGATATTTTTAAATCGTGCGAATGATAGTGCCTGCTCTGCCATCTTTATGCCTTTATGTAAATTTAACTGTCAAATTGCAAATCATCCGGAATATCCAGATCTTTCATTTTATGATTTGCATATTGAGATGTTTTGTTTTTTCTTAACTTGAAGATATATGCCAGTACCTGTGCAACCGCCAGATATAATCCGGCTGGAATCGCTGCATTGATTTCAGTTGTATGGTACAAGGAACGCGCTAAAGGCGGTGCCTCCAGAATCGGGACATTATTCTCGGTCGCAATACGCCTTATTTGCATTGCAATAATATCAACACCCTTTGCAACCAATACTGGAGCGGCCATTGTTTTCGGGTCATATTTTAATGCTACCGAATAATGTTCAGGGTTGGTCACAATAACATCGGCTTCCGGTACTTCAGCCATCATACGTCGCTGTGCAATTTCATTTTGTACCCGTTTTACCCGGCTACGTACTTCCGGGTTACCTTCGGTATCCTTGTTCTCATCCTTTATTTCCTGGAAGGTCATTTTTAATTGCTTGTTGTAATCCCAGATTTGGAAAGGCACATCCACCATCGCAATCAGAATTAAAGAAGATGCGATGGTTAGAAAAGCCCATATCAATAACTTTGTGGTATGCGGTAATGCAAGGCTAATGGGTTCATTACCCAAATTAAGATAATTTTCAAATTGATGATACAAGAACAATACTGCCACCAGACCAATAACCAGAAATTTAACCAGAGCCTTAACAAGTTCAACAAGTCCTTTCACTGAAAAAACACGTCCCAGACCTTTAACTGGATCCAGCTTATCGATTTTAAAAGCAAGTGATTGCATACTAAAATTCAACCCGCCAATCATTAATGGCCCTGCGAATGCAGCAATTAACATCACCATAAAGAAAGGTGTCATGCTATACAAAGCATGCAGTAACGATTCTTTTAGTGACGAAAACATCACATTCACATCAAAAATTTGCTCCCGACTCAGCTGCAAATTCCATACGGTAATTTCTTGTATTCCACGTACAATTCCCGGTCCAAGCAAAGCCACTGCAGCTGCTGCTGCAAGCATCATCACCATGGTATTCAGTTCACGCGATGATGGAACCTGCCCTTTTTCCCTTGCCTGTTGTTTCCGTCGAGGGGTTGCCTCTTCAGTACGTTCTTGTCCGGTATCTTCAGCCATGGCTAATGGAAACCTCGTAACAACTGATACACATTAAGAAATAATTCATTGGACTTAGGTGAGATATTTGAAATCGTCAGCAACACCAGTGCAAAGCCAAGGATCATGGTGACCGGGAAACCGATCGCAAAAATATTCAGCTGGGGTGCTGCCCGCGTCATGATACCAAACGACAAATTCACAACCAGCAAAGAAGCAATGGCTGGAATCGCAATACCGATTGCACCAGCAAATATATAAGAACCCCAATTAACAATGCTCCATAAGCTGTCTGTTGACAAACCTGTTAGCGCAATGGGCAATGTTTCAAAACCATCAATCATAATTTGAACAAGAACCAAATGCCCATTCAGGCTTAAATATATCAGCACAACAAAAATAACATAAAACTGGCTAAGTACCGGTGCCTGGGTGCCATTTTGCGGATCAACCATTAACGAAAAACCTAGCCCCATTTGCATCGCTACAATCTGGCCTGCCATAATGATGGCACTGAAGACAAGCTGCGCGGTAAAACCAATCGCAATTCCTATCAATATCTGGTTGGCAGAAACATACAAACCCTGCAAGCTAAATACTTCTACCTGGGGCATCGCGGGTAACAATGGTATAACAACACTGGTTAACACCAGACTTATCAGCAGTTTTATTCGAGACGGAACAGTCTTGGCTCCAAATACTGGAGCCGTCATCACAACAGCACTGACCCTGAATAAAGGCCATAGAAATGAACCAACAAGTGCGGTTAATTCTGAGCCGGTAATAACCATTATTTACCTTATTAAATAGGGAATATCTTGCAATAACTTCGTTGTGTATTCGGTTAAAATACGCAACATCCAGGGGCCAGCAATCATCAAAGTGGCAAGTGTTACAATTAATTTTGGAATAAAACTTAATGTCATTTCATTAATTTGGGTGGCTGCCTGAAACATACTGACCAACAAGCCGACAATCAATGCAGGCACCAACACAACCACAACAAGCAAGAGTATTATTTCAAGTGTATGTTGGAATATCGATAAGACGCTTTCAGGTGTCATCATTTACCTCGCCATAAAGACCATGTTCAAATATAAAAGCTGGATGCCAGGGTGCCCATAATAAGAGTCCAACCATCCACCAAAACAAATAACATTATTTTAAAAGGTAATGAAACAATCATCGGTGACAGCATGACCATACCCATCGACATCAAAACACTTGCCACAACCAAATCAATTATTAAAAAAGGAATAAACAGCAGAAAACCAATCTGAAAAGCTGTTTTCAACTCACTGGTCACAAATGCCGGAACCAATACCGTAAAAGGAATTTCTTCTTTGGACTCATATTCTTTATCACCGGATATTTTCATAAACATACTGATATCCGCTTCACGCGTCTGCCCCAACATGAATTCCCTCAAAGGTTCACCGCCTTTCTCCGCGGCCGCCTGGAAGGGGATGGAATCGTTTAAGTACGGTTGCAAAGCCGTGGTGTTGATTTTATTAAATACCGGAGCCATCACAAAAAAAGTTAAAAACAGCGCCAAACCAATTAAAGTTTGTGAAGAAGGTGCCTGCATTAGACCCAGTGCCTGACGAAGAATGGAAAGTACAATAATGATACGGGTAAACGATGTCATCATCATCAATGCTGCAGGCAGCATACTTAATACAGTCATCAATGCCAGCGTTTGAATACTGACAGAATAAACCTGATTACCGTCTGCTTGTGACTTTACGGAAAAAGCTTCAAAACCTTCTGCCGCTATACCTGAAACCGGCAGTAACAGTAGCAGTAACCAGAAAAGTGTACGGTAAAATTTCATAACCTCGCACCCGAAACTGAATCCGCTACTGCTGTTTTGTTTTGCTGCCCTTTGTTTTTTAAACCGCTAATGGCAGCCTGAAATTTTTCATGAAAGCCACCCAAAGAGGAAGCATCTTTATTGGGTAGAGGTTGCTCCAGTCTGGAGAGCAGTTGAATATTGGACTGTGTCACTCCGACAAGTAATTGCTCATCCATAACCTGTACAACAATAATTTTTTCACGCTGCCCAACATTTAAACCGGCAACAACTTTTAAATTATTTGAATGCACAGGATTTAAGCTCCCCATGCGTTTAATAAGCCAGGCTATGGCAAAGATAAAAACAATGATTCCAAACAGCCCCATTATCATTTGCAGATAATTTGCTGCTCCAATTTGAGAATGATTTTCAAGAGTATCGATTGAGTTTGTCTCAATGCCTGCTTTATTCGCTTTTGTCTGTATGGCTTCTTTATCTGTGGCAACTATATTTTCACTTGCAGCTTCGGCTGCACAAACAATATTAACCAGCAAAAAAAAGCTGATGGCCAATAAACACCTAACACTTTGACCTCGGTATCTTTTCATTGCTCTATCAATTAACGTAATTTTTTAACGCGTTCGGCCGGACTCACTACATCGGTCAACCGAATACCAAATTTTTCATTAACCACAACCACTTCACCGTGTGCGATCAATGTACCATTAACCAGTACATCCAATGGTTCACCTGCCATTCTATCCAGTTCAATCACAGAGCCCTGATTAAGCTGCAATAAACTTCTGATGTTGACACTGGTACGTCCAATTTCCATTGAAAGTTTGACTGGAATATCCAGAATGACATCCATATTGATATCGTCACCGGAAGGGGAAGAACTATCTTCAAGATGGTCAAATCCCGCTGTTGTCACATCCGAACTGTTCTCTGAATTATCCGTATCAGCATCAGCAGATGCAGCATCGCCTGATTCTTCCAGAGCCTCAGCCCACTCATCCATTACATCTGATTCATTCTCTGAATCACTCATTTTCTTCTCCTTCTGCTTCTAACATCAATATGGGATCAGCAACAATAAACCCTTTATCAATAGGTTGATTAATTTTCACCGCCATCATCCCTTCTGAAATACCGTATTCACAGCGAAATAATGGAATTTCTTCACTCAATAAGGTCACTTCTTCCGGTAAATCAATGGGTATAATGTCACCTTCTTTAAAATTCATTACATCTCGCAGTGATAAATTTACATTTGTAAATTCAGTGTATAGTGGTATTTCTGCAAGCTTTATTTCTTCCAATAAAGACTTGGTCCAACGATCATCTTTTTCTGATACATCACTCTGCAAACCAGCATCCAGTAACTCTCGAATAGGCTCCAACATTGAATATGGCAGTGTCACCTGAAAATCACCTCCACCACCATCAAGTTCAACATGAAAAGTGCTTAACACAACAACTTCATTGGGACTGACAATATTGGCAAATTGCGGGTTTACTTCCCTGCTTAAAAATTCAAAATGAACGGGTAATACCGGTTTCCATGCCTCTTGCAAATCTTTAAAAGCAAGATCAAGTACCAGGCTGATAACCCGTTGTTCCGTTGGTGTAAATTCACGCCCTTCAATTTTGGCATGACGCCCTGTACCACCAAAAAAATTATCTACTAAAATAAAAACCAGTTTCGGATCAAACACACATAATGCGGGCCCTCGTAAGGGTTTAACTTTGACAATATTCAAGCTAGTAGGAACAAACATGCTATGCAAATATTCAGAAAATTTAAGCATTTGCACACCACTGACTGATATTTCTGCGGAACGTCGTAGTAAATTGAACACACTGATCCGAAATTGTCTGGCAAAACGTTCATTGATCATTTCAAGTGTTGGCATCCTGCCGCGAACGATACGATCGTGTGATGCAAAATCGAATTGTCTGGCAACACCATCATTTGTATTGGTATCTTCAGTTTCTACATCGCCATTATCAACACCGTGCAATAACGCATCAATTTCGTCCTGGGATAGAAGCTCATTAACCGACATAAACTATTCTCTACTGCATAACCAAACTGGTGAAATAAACGGCTTTAATATAATTCTGCCCTGTGGTATGAGGAACTGCTGCATCTTCACTATCATCTGTTTTATGTTCAGGCTGTGGAGAATGACTGACTTCGGCCGCAATAGTCCGATTAATCGAGTTGAGTAATTGAACTCTGAGTTTTTCTTTGCCTTCTCGGGTATTCAATATTTCATATTTCTGACTACTTAGTATGGTAATAATATTATTGCGGATAACCGGGGAATGTTCCTGAACCAAATCAATGGCATGTTGATCATTCGACATCACACTCAGATCCAACTGTACATAACGTGCCTTTGATGTGTCCTCAAAATTAATAATAAAGGTTGGACGCAGGGGAAAATAAATCGCATGGGCAGGTGCTGCATGAGCAGATTCATCTGTTTTATGTGCATCTTTACCATCACTATCATCACCGGAAAATAAAAACATCGCGGCAACACCGCCACCAACAGCGAGTATCACAACGATTAAGATGATAATCAGCATGTTTGTTTTGCTTTTACCACCCTGTTCTACATCAAGATCAAGATCTTCTTTGTTTGCCATGCGTTTTCCTTAAAGAAAGTAGCCTTAATTAAAATTTTATAAATTGGGTGTCGTTCATAACGAACTTGAATATTTAAAGTGCAAAACACATGCCACGCACTACTGAAAATTTATATTCTGATAAATCAATGAATTAGAATAAGAATTACTCTTTACGTCAATCCATTGACGCATATCAGGGAACAGCTTGTCGAGTTACTGACTCGGAAGAAGGCTATTTTAAAATAGAAAAATGGGAGGAAAATCCGTTGTATCTTTAATCCAGATTAATAAAATGTGTGCGGTAATAGATAAGTTCGTTAATAGAATCTTTCACATCATCCATCGCCAGATGTGAAGACTGCTTTGACAAACCACTGCTGATGCCTGGCTTCCAGCGCTTGACCAATTCCTTAATACTGCTCACATCCAGATTGCGGTAATGAAAAAAAGCCTCTAATTCAGGCATACAACGTGCTAGAAAACGTCTGTCCTGACAAATACTATTGCCACACATCGGTGAGGCTTTTGCCGGAACATATTGCCGCAAAAAATCGATGGTTTCTTTTTCGGCTTGAGCCTCATTGTACTGGCTTTGTTTAACCCTTTCAGTCAGGCCGGAGCCCCCATGCTGTTTGGTATTCCAGTCATCCATACCGCTCATAACAGAATCGGGCTGATGTATCGCTATCATGGGACCTTCAGCAAGAATATTCAGATCGGCATCCGTTACGATGGTAGCAATTTCAATAATAACGTCATTTTGTGTATCCAACCCGGTCATTTCCAGATCGATCCAAATCAGGTTGTTTGCATTTTGTCCCATGGTTATTCCTTAAATATATGTTAGCTATCGGTGAATGAACTCGATATAATTACCGCAGTCTAACAGTTTTTATAACCTTTATTAAAATATATTCAAAGCGATACCCTATGACAGCCAACGATATTCAAACCGGTTTTATTTTACTGCTCATTGCATCCTATGTCTTACAACTCTGGTTGTCACGCCGTCAAATTAAGCACATACAGGCACATCGAGCCAGCGTACCGGCTGCCTTTGCTGACAAAATATCGCTTGAAGCACACCAAAAAGCAGCCGATTACACCATCACACGAAATAAATTTGGCTTGCTCGAACTCAGTGCCAGTACAGTCGTAATAGCAATCTGGACGATAGGAGGTGGATTACAATTACTGGACGAATTTATTCGCTCCTTTGAGTTAACGCCCATTTATACCGGTATTTTCGTCATCGCGGGCTTCAGTCTTATTTCCGGATTACTGGACATTCCCTTCAGCTTGTACAAAACGTTTGTGATTGAAGAAAAATTTGGTTTTAACCGCCTGACTTTTAAAATGTACATCAGCGACATGTTAAAACAGACAATCATTATGCTTGTAATCGGTTTACCTTTTTTGTACTTTGTACTTTGGTTAATGGACTTACGTGATGGCAATCCATACTGGTGGCTTTATGTTTGGGGCAGTTGGTTTGGTTTTAGTATGTTAATGATGTGGCTCTACCCTGCTGTTATTGCTCCTATCTTCAACAAATTCACCCCTCTGGATGAACCTGAGCTTAAATCAAAAATTACTCAACTACTCGAACGCTGTGGCTTTACCAGTAACGGGGTTTTTATTATGGACGGTTCAAAACGATCCAGTCATGGTAATGCCTACTTTACCGGCTTTGGCAACAACAAACGTATTGTCTTCTTTGACACCCTGCTTGATTCACTAAAACATGATGAAATTGAAGCAGTGCTTGCACATGAACTGGGGCATTTTAAACGAAACCATATTAAAAAGCGTATCATAACAATGGCATTGATAAGTCTGGCCGGGTTGGCTCTACTTGCCTGGTTAATTGATCAACGCTTTATTTATGAAGGCCTTGGTGTGAAAGAGGTTTCTTCATACATGGCACTGATTTTATTTATGCTGGTTACCCCTCTAATCAGTATATTTCTGACCCCACTCTTTTCACTAATGAGTCGTAAACATGAATTTGAAGCAGATGAATTTGCAGCAGCAAACACCAATGCCAATAATCTGATTACCGCTCTGGTCAAACTTTACAAGGAAAATTCCAACACACTGACTCCGGATCCGGTTTACTCTGCTTTTTATGATTCACATCCACCCGCACCTGTACGCATTGCACATTTAGCAAAAATATAAAATGAAGACACTGTATCTCACATCCAGCCTTTTTATATTATTTATAAGCAACAGCAGCTTTGCAGTTGATATAAAACGCGGACAGGAATTACATGACAGTAACTGTATCAGTTGCCATGCAGCTATTTACGGAGAAAAAGGAAATGAAATATACACTCGTGAAAATCGAAAAATAGACTCGTTAAGCGGTTTGGAAACACAGTTAAAACGTTGTAAAAACAGTTTAGGAAGTAACTGGCCAGAAGATCAGATTCTTGATGTTCAGCATTACCTGAATTCTAACTTTTACCACTTTAAAGAATAACCACCTGACGTAATATGTCACAGGACGTACAAACCGCTCAACATGCCACTGTCATTGCCAGTTATGGTAACCAATGTAAAATAGAAACAACCGACAAACGCCTGCTCACGGCCAAATCTTTAAAAAATATCGGGAAACCTTTATGTGGCGACAATGTTTGTTTTAAATCTGAGCAAAACAATGAGAATGTCATTATAAAAATCTTGTCTCGTACAAGTATTTTATCCCGTCGCAATAATTTAAACCCAAAGCCTAAACAAATTGCAGCCAATATTGATCAGATGATTATTGTCATTAGTGCCAATGATACTGTTAAATTTGGCCTTATCGACCGTTATTTGGTTGCCGCAGAATTTTCAGGTTTTAATCCGATTATCGTGCTTAATAAAGTTGACTTGCTCAAGCCTGAACAACTTGAAATGTTAAAGGATGACCTGAAAATATACATAGATATTAATATTCCCGTATTTTATTGCAGTGCCAAAATTAAACAGGGAATAACATCGCTGCTCGCAATGACCGCAAATAAAACCAATATTGTTGTTGGGCAGTCAGGCGTTGGAAAATCATCCATTGTCAATGCAATTTTACCAACCCAACCGGCTGTAACAAAAGAAATATCCGATAGCACTCACAAAGGCAAACACACAACAACCACCGCTTACCTTTATCATATTCCGGATAATGGAAAACTGATTGATTCACCGGGTATTCGGGAATTTGGTTTATGGAATATTGAAAAAAATAAATTGGCGCGTGGCTTTCGTGAAATTCAGCACTACAGTGAACATTGTAAATTCAGGGACTGCCTGCACCATGCCGAACCGGGTTGCGCTGTTGTCGCTGCGGTAAAAAAAGGGGATATTAGCCAACAACGCTACCAAAGCTATCTGTCAATCTTTGACTCCCTTGAGCAGTGATCAGTACTTGATTCACTGCAACACTGTCCCTAGTTGGTTATTTCCTGTTTTATTGAATCCGAACCTTCTGTTAACTTCATATCCAGCTCTGACTTTCTGTTCATAACAACAATGGTAATGCGACGATTACTCGGGTCGGTTTTATTTTTCTTGTTATATAGTACCGAAGAAGAAAAACCCACTACCCGGCCAATCTGCTCTGCTCGCACACCGCCTTTCAACAAGGTTCGCCGTGCAGCATTTGCCCTGTCGGCAGACAACTCCCAGTTTGTATAAGGTAACTTCACTTCTTCACCATAATCATTTTCATATAAAATGTAACCTTTATGAAAACGGGTAGCGTCGGTATGTCCACTGATACTGATTCGATTCGGAACTGTACGGATTATCTTTGCAATTTCATACAATATTTTTTTTGTGTACGGTTTTAATTTGGCACTACCTAAATCAAACATCGGACGATTTTTTTTATCAAAAATCTGAATCCTCAACCCATCCGGTGTAATATCAAGATACAGTTGTTCCTTAAATTTTCGTAACGATGCACTTTGCTCAATCGCTTTCTTCAAGATTTGCAACAAATTATCCAGAACTTTTTTGTCGGCTTGACGTTTGGCCTGTTCTTCTGTTGTTTCTTTTGATTTATTGCCGTCTACTTCCAGTTCTTCTTCACCTTTTTTTCGAATCGGTTGTTCAGTTTTCTGACTGACATCCTGGTCACGTGTTCGGTCTCCACGCGGCATTTCTTTTGCCCCACCAAGTTTAATCATACTGGTGCTGGCACCACCAATACCTTTTATACCGGCCGGGTTTTTGAAATAATCGGAAATGCCATCACGTTGAGCTTCATCAGTAATACCCAGCAACCAAAGTAACAAAAAGAAAGCCATCATTG
>JALXDW010000488.1:6367-10468 GCA_027070385.1 Chromatiales bacterium | reverse complement strand
AACACGCATCACCCTAATCGGTGCTGTCATTGATGCCTTGCTTGGATTTTTTAAAATTCTTGTCGGTTATATTTCCTTCTCGCAGGCACTGATAGCCGATGGTATACACTCCCTTTCAGACCTCGCCACTGATGCCATTGTTTTATATGCCAGCAAACATGCACATCAGGAAGCCGATGACGATCATCCTTATGGTCATGGCCGATTCGAAACCGTTGCCACCGTTGTACTGGGGGTAGCCCTGATAGCCGTTGCGGTTGGCATTGCCTACGATGCCAGCTTCCGCTTGCTACATAATGAATTACTTTCTACACCCGGCTATCTGGCATTAGGTATTGCATTTATTTCTGTGATTTCAAAAGAAGCCATTTACCGCTATACAATGGTTGTTGCCGAAAAATACAACTCCAACATGCTACGCGCCAATGCCTGGCATTCGCGCAGCGATGCGATATCGTCCATTATCGTTATTATCGGCATTATCGGTAGTATGTTTGGCCTATGGTATCTAGACAGCATTGCAGCTATCGGTGTGGCACTGATGATTGCAAAAATCGGCTGGGACTTGCTGTCTGAAAGTATGCAAGAGTTGGTCGACACCAGCCTGGAACCCGAACGTGTCGAAGCTATTCGGCAAGCCATTTTAAACGTGGACGGAGTGGACACTTTACACATCTTGCGCACCCGACGTATGGGCGGTGAAGCACTGGTGGATGTGCATATTCAGGTCAATCCGACATTAAGCGTATCCGAAGGGCACTATATTAGTGAAACCGTACGCAATGCCATCATTCAACAAATTGATGAGGTGAGCGATGTCATGGTTCATATTGACCCGGAAGACGATGAAAGCATCACCGACTTTGTCCACCTGCCACTTCGTCATGAGCTATTGCCCAAACTGGAAACTGCCTGGAAGCACATTGATGTCAGCGCACAAATTGAAAAAATCACCCTGCATTATCTCAACCGGAAAATTCATGTTGAGCTTATCCTGCCATTAAAAATTTTAAACGTGCAGGGCCAATCGCCACTTGAGCTGCAACAGCAATTTGCAGTAGAGTTTAAGCTTGTAGCGGATTCATTAGATGAAGTAGAATCCATAAAATTATTATTTCAGTAGCGAGCATCAAGGGCGCACTCTTTTAGAGCGCAAACCTGACTTTTTTGCACACTTATAGTGCTTTTTTTATCGCTTTAATAATCATATTACAATAAAGACTTAATTAACAATGAGTTATATAGTGGCATATTGATTGCACCATAATATGCCATTTATAAACTTTATACTTAACAAATTACCTATCTATCTCTGGAGAATAAGAAAATGTCCGATAATGTTATGAAAATGATGGAAGATAATGGCGTTAAATTCGTCGACTTCCGTTTTACTGATACCCATGGCAAACAACAGCATGTTTCCGTACCACATCATCAGGTCGATGCTGACACTTTCAGTGCCGGCAAAATGTTCGACGGTTCATCCATTTCGGGCTGGAAAGGCATTAACGAATCCGACATGATTTTAATGCCAGACGCATCCACTGCACTGATGGATCCGTTCTCTGACGAACCTACTTTAATTTTAACCTGTGATATTTTGGAACCCGCCACTGGCGAAGGTTACGAACGTGACCCACGTTCTGTTGCAAAACGTGCAGAAGCTTACTTAAAATCTACCGGCATTGCCGATACGGCTTTCTTTGGCCCTGAACCTGAATTTTTCGTTCTTGACGACGTAAAATGGGGCGCAGATATGTCTGGCGCTTTCTACAAAGTCGACTCTGAAGAAGCCGAGTGGAACTCAGCAAAAGCGTTTGATGAAGGTAACATTGGTCACCGTCCTGGTGTTAAAGGCGGTTACTTCCCGGTACCTCCTGTTGACTCATTAAACGACCTGCGTGCTGCCATGTGTTTAGCAATGGAAGAAATGGGTGTACCGGTTGAAGTACATCACCATGAAGTCGCAACAGCAGGCCAATGTGAAATTGGTACACGCTTTTCAACGTTAGTTGAACGTGCTGACTGGAACCAGACATTAAAATACTGTGTACACAATGTTGCTCACATCTATGGCAAAACAGCGACGTTTATGCCTAAACCACTCGTTGGTGATAATGGTAGCGGTATGCACGTTCACCAGTCTTTGGCAAAAGACGGTCAAAACCTTTTCTCTGGTGACGGTTATGGTGGTTTATCTGAAACTGCTTTATTCTATATTGGCGGTATCATTAAACATGCACGTGCATTAAATGCCTTCACTAACTCTTCAACCAACTCGTACAAACGTTTGGTTCCAGGTTTTGAAGCACCTGTTATGTTAGCTTACTCAGCACGTAACCGTTCAGCATCTATCCGTATTCCTTTTGATTCAAATCCAAAAGGGCGTCGTATTGAAGTACGCTTCCCTGATCCAATGGCAAACCCATACCTGGCTTTCTCTGCATTAATGATGGCCGGCCTTGACGGTATCCAGAATAAACTTCACCCAGGTGAAGCAATGGATAAAGATTTGTATGACTTGCCAGCAGAAGAGGCCGCAGCGATTCCAACCGTTGCAAGCTCATTTGAACAAGCGCTTGACTGCCTCGAGGAAGACCGTGCATTCTTAACAGCAGGTAATGTTTTCACTGACGATATGATCAATGGTTTTATCGAACTGAAACGTGAAGAAATCGAACGCCTGAATATGACAACTCACCCTGTTGAGTTCGACATGTACTACAGCTTGTAATGTAAACGCTGATAAAACGCCCCTCGCTTGAGCAAGCGGGGGGCGTTTTTTTATCCCTAAAATAATGCTTCCAGCAAACGGAAACATTAATAATACTTAAATTTATTTACCATCCCTTGAATCTGTGATGCTATACACAAATTAAATATTATAAAGGCATACACTTTGTCTTTTAAACAGACAGGTTTGGCGCTTATGAAACGGATTCTGATTCTATTATCAAGCAGCCTTTTTTTTCTCTTTGCTTGTGGCGGAGGTGGCAGCAGCAATACTCCAAACACCCAATCATCGTCGTCGACCGATACTACCGATACAACAACAACGCCTAAAACCTTCAAGGATCTCTGCGCTTCAACAGCAGTACTTTTTTGTGACGATTTTGAACAAGGTATCGCTACTGACTGGATATCCGATGGGGGGGATGTTGGTATCGTCCCGGGCTATGCCAAAATCGGTGAAGGCAACAACGTTGTTGAACTGCGCACTTACGAAGGAATATCCAGCTCCAAATTGCTCTACACCTTTGCCAATGAAAATGAAGTTTACGTTCGCTATGATGTCCAATACGCTAGCGACTATGACAACAGCGGTGGCAGCCATGGCCCCGCCTTAGGCGGCTCACTATCACCACCGTGGGGTATGCTGGGTATCGCAGGCAAACCCCCCGGTGGTGACGACTACTTTGTACTTAATCATGAGCCCGAAGGAATTGTGGGCAGCAATGCCGAATTCAGTTTTTATGCCTATTTTGTCAATATGAGTGGCATCTGGGGTAACAGTTTTCTATCCAGTGTTAGCCCTAAGCCATTGATTATACCAGGGCAATGGCATTGTGTTGAATTTGGTTTACGCTTGAATACGGCAGGTGCTAGCAACCAGGACGGTAAAGCTTTTTTCTGGGTTGACAATGTCATGCACGGTAATTTTGATAATTTTCAATGGCGTATCGCTGGCGATCTGATGATCAATACTTTTATGCTCGACAGCTACAACCATTTTAACAACGGCCCACGCCCGGCCTCGAGCCCTAATCGAGTGCGATATGATAATATTGTTATTTCAACACAACCGGTTGGGTGCTTATAATCAATGTGGTTTATTCAAATCATTAAATTAATTTTAAAAGCCGTTTCGCCACCACAAGCATGACACCGTCATTCCAATAGAAAAAAAACAACTTAAATTCCTGAAATATTTAAAGTTTATCGCTTTTTAGGCCGTTATAAGGGCAAGTATGTCTATTTTAAGGGAAGTACTTGTTCGTGTTTACTTGGTTTAACCAATCATCATCAAATCTGCTCGGCAGCATTGTCCAAAATACGGACGGGCTGGCCTTTGCCGCCATCACACAAAATAAACAGAAAAAA
>JALXDW010000488.1:0-6357 GCA_027070385.1 Chromatiales bacterium | reverse complement strand
CTATCAGACTTGCAAACAACACTTGGCCAACTGTTACAAAAACTCGGTAAAGTAAAACTGCCCCTGACCACATTACTGGACTCCCAATATTTTTTATTACTGTTAATGCAACGCCCGGCAGTCAAAAAAGAAGAACTGGCCGATGCTGTTCGCTGGCAAATAAAAGACCAACTAAAATACCCCGCTGAAGAAGCTATTATTGAAATCCTTGAAATACCCGGCCAGCAGCAACGCGGTCGATTACCCATGATTTATGTTATTGCAGCCCATAAAGATAATATTTTATCAGCTGTTAAATTTATTGAAGATGCTCAGCTTGATTTACAATATGTTGACGTACCTGAACTGGCCCAGCGCAATATTGCCTCGCTGTTAACTGAAGATTTATCCGGAGTCGCCTTATTAAATATTCAACCCTCGCAGAGTCTGTTAACGATTACACATAAAGGAGAACTCTATCTTAGCCGTATTATTGATATTGGCGTAGATGATCTTGAAGCACAGCAACAGGACAAAACAGATAATAACGAATTAAGCCTTGAAACATTACCCACCGAAAATGATGACCAGCTTGGTAAAATGATTTTAGAAATTCAGCGTTCACTCGACTATTATGAAAGCCATTATGGCAAAGCCGCTATTAACAACCTTGTATTAGCCCCACTTGACAGCAGAAGAGCCACCGAGCTGAAACAAATTCTGCAACAAGATTTAGGTATCTCTGTTCATCAGCTGGATTTGAATACGCTGCTTCATTCAGAAACAACAATCGACCAAGATACACAAACTCAGTGTTTTTATGCGATTGGGGCTGCTCTTCGTTTGGCGGTTGACCATGCAGCTGACGAACAACCGGATCACAATACCAATTAATCACAATCACTATGCAACAAATTAACCTTTACAAAGAAAACCTGCGAAAAAAAGTTTTGTTGCTTTCAATGCAGCATTTATCCCAAGCAACACTGGCATTGGTTGTGCTGTTGGGTCTATGGCATGGTGTTAATATCTACCAGCTTACATCCCTGCAAACCGACATTAACCATGCAAAAACGATGCTGGCTACAAAGCAGAAAAAGTTACAACACCTTGAAGCGCGCTTGCCCAAGCTCAGAAAAGATCCCAAATTCCAGAACCAGCTTAGCCTGCTTGAAAAAGATCTTGTTAATAAACAAGCCGTACTGTCTATTTTATCCAATCAGAAGTTGGGTAACACCAAAGGATTTACAGCATATTTTGAAGGTCTGGCAAGACAAACCATCAACGGCCTATGGCTGACCAAGCTTTATTTTATGCAAGGTGGCCGCCAATTAAATATTCAGGGACAGTTAAAACAACCCGAGTTATTACCAAAATATTTGCAGGCCCTTTCTAATGAGGCAATCTTTAAAGGCACCGAATTCAAGCATTTTATTATTCAGCGAGAAGATAAAAATAAGGCTTTAAGTTTTGTTTTGAATAATATTGACAGCAACGCCAATACAGCAACCAGCCAATACTCTTCTGCATTGTCAAGCCAATGAAAAATATACAACAATATTATCAACAACTCAGCCACTTATTTAATGCACGTCATGTGCGTGAGCGGATTTTAATCGCTGGCCTGGTTGCCACTGTTATCCTAACTGCCTGGCTGAACCTGTTATACGATCCGTTTTTACTTAGCCAAGAAAAATATCAACAACAACTGGCAAGCCTTCAGCTGCAAATTAAAACCAGTGATAAACAATATAAAATTTTAACCCGTGCGAAACAGCTTGATCCCAACAAAGAAGTAAAACAACGCCTTGCTTTGGCACAACGGCATATCGCTCAACTCGACAAGCAATTACATGACAAAATGGAAGGCCTGATCAAACCCACACAAATGGCCACGGTACTCGAACAGGTTCTCACTCAACAAGCAAAACTGCAATTTGTCCGTATCCAGAGCTTACCCGCAAAGCTACTTGTAATTCCGCCAGCAACCGTCACTCGGCAAACATCCACGAACCCTGTTGCCACACAAACCCCAACTGAATCTGCTCAGCAACAGGTCGGTATTTACAAGCATGGTATCGAAATTGAATTTACGGGCTCCTATCTCGATACTCTCGAGTATCTGAAGCAATTACAACAACTCCCTTGGCACTTCTATTGGGATGACGTGCTTTTTGATGTGATCAACTATCCAAAATCACGTATTGTCATTCGAGTACATACTTTAAGTTTACGTGAGGGCTGGATTGGTGTGTAAGCATTTACTTTCATTTTCAGCATTATTAGTCACGGTATTTCTAATACCCGTGGCCACAGTATCGGCTCTCGAACTAGCGGATCCCACTCGCCCACCCGGTGCTCCCGCCACCCCGGCCGCTCAACACAAGCGTCTCAAACCTCACTGGCTTTTATCTTCCACCCTCATTGCCAACCAACGCCGTCACGCCATTATCAATGGCCAAATTGTGACGAAGGGTCAATATATTCAGCAAGCAAAAGTTGTTTCAATTCACCCCAATGAAGTATGGCTGGAGTATAAGCAAAAACGTTTTCGTATCAGAATGTTAGCCAATAAAATTAAGGATTTTTCAAACACGGCCGATAAATAAAGTAACCCGCTATATAAAAGGTAAGGTTTTCGTGCTGATGGTACTTTTTTCTATACGCCCCGCATATTTGCTCAAATGCAGCATGATTGCGACTGCGGTTTTTATTAGTGCCTGTGCCAACGATATTCGAAAACCACAAACAGACACGCTAGCTGAAATTGAACGCAGTCTGAAAGATACCCAATCAACACCGGTGGCGGGCACTCAGAATATCAGTGATGCCTTGCTGCCACCAATCAATATTAATGTCCCCGGTAAAACCGGTGTGGATACTGAACCACGCTTTGACATAAAAGTTGATCGCGTCGCAGCACGTACTTTTTTTATGGGGCTGGTACAGGGTACACCCTACAACATGGTGGTTCACCCCAAAGTCCGTGGCAGCATCAGTCTGGATTTAAAAAATCTGACCATTACCGAGGTACTCGAGACAGTACGCGATGTATTTGGCTATGATTATGAAAAGGGGCCAAGCGGTTTTCGGGTTTTTCCCAACAGTCTGCGTACCCGTATTTTTAAAATGAACTACCTGGATGTCGTTCGCAATGGCAATTCACAAATGCGAGTCAGTTCAGGGCAGGTAACCGATGCACCTAATAACCGCACCTCATCCACTAACACCAATACAAATTCAGCCAACCGAAACGCCTCTTCCACATCCGGATCTCAGGTCTCCACTAAAAGTGCCTCCGACTTCTGGAAACAACTGACACAGTCTGTCAAATCCATTGTTGGTAACAAAACCGGCCGTAAAGTGGTTGTTAACAAACATTCCGGTGTGATTGTCGTTCACGCCATGCCAGCGGAATTACGTGCTGTTGAAAAATTTATAACAACAACACAAAGAATTATCCAGCGCCAGGTTATTATTGAAGCAAAAGTGATTGAAGTGGAACTGAGTGATAATTTTCAAGCTGGTATCAACTGGTCAGCTTTTGGTCGCTCTGCCGGCCATAATTCATCATTATTACTCAGCCAAACCGGTGGCGGCTCGATTATTGGCAGCTCAACCGGTACCAGCATTATTGACGGCAATAGTGGAACATTAGCGCCCAATAATTATTCAGGTGTTAATGGTTCTGCAACATCGGCATTTGGCGGTGTTTTTTCACTGGCTTTACAAATTGGCAACAGCTTTACCAGCTTTCTTGAACTACTGAAAACACAAGGTGACGTACACGTACTTTCCAGTCCACAAGTATCAACAATTAACAACCAAAAAGCGGTTATAAAGGTAGGCCAGGATGAATTCTTTATTACCGATGTGGACAGCAGCACCAACACCAGCAGCTCAACCTCGTCCACACAAAATAATGTTGAGCTAACCCCCTTTTTCTCCGGTGTTGCGCTGGATGTTATCCCTCAAATCAGTGAACAGGGTTACATTACCTTACACATTCACCCGACCGTCAGCACGGTTGTTGAACGAGTGAAACAAATCAGCCTGAATTCCAGTTCCAGCTTGAGCGTTCCGCTGGCTCTCAGTTCTATACGGGAATCTGACACCATTATACGGGCTCGTGACGGCCAGGTTGTTATCATTGGCGGCCTCATGCAAAACACCACCAAAAATGAAGATGCCAGTGTACCGGTATTAGGTGACATCCCCGTTATTGGTAACCTGTTTAAACACCAACGTAAAGCCTACAAAAAAAGTGAGCTGGTTATTTTACTTCGCCCGGTCATTGTTAAAGATGACACTCAATGGGCACACAAGTTACAACAAATTCAATCACGCATTGGCCAACTTTATTAGAGCAGCATTTAAAGGGATGAAAAAATAAAATGTACCACCGTTTTTTTAAACTAAAAGAACTGCCTTTTTCATTATCACCGGATACGGATTATTTCTTTGCCTATGGCCATTATGCCAATGCATTAAATACATTGATTGTTGCACTGCGTACAGGCGAAGGTTTTATCAAGGTAACGGGTGAGGTAGGAACCGGTAAAACCCTGTTATGCCGCAAACTGTTAAAAACCATTGGCAAAAACTTTACCCCTGTTTATATTCCTAACCCGCAACTTTCTCCCCATGGTTTACAGGTTGCTCTTGCAGAAGAACTCGGGTTATCCATTACCCGCTATACACATCGACTTCTGAACAACATTACTAGCCGCCTGATGGATCTGGTTAAAACCGGACAACATGTTGTACTTTGCATTGATGAAGCTCAGGCCATGCCAAAAGAAACGCTTGAAGCCTTACGTTTAATTACCAACCTGGAAACTGAAAAACAAAAATTGATTCAGGTTGCCCTGTTTGGACAACCCGAACTGGATGTCAGCATCAACGATCCGGCTGTACGACAACTCAAGCAACGCATTACCTTTTCCTATCAACTTGAGCCTTTAGACCAGAAAGGAATGGAAGCTTATATTATGCACCGTTTAAGAGTAGCCGGTTTTGTCGGTGCCCAGCTTTTCAGCCAACCCGCACTGGATGCTATACATAAGGCCAGCCGAGGTATTCCGAGATTAATCAATATTTTATGCCATAAATCATTAATGGCTGCTTATGGTCAGGGACAACGCCTTATTTCACAAACACACGCTCAACTGGCAATAAAAGACACGCATGATCTTGAACTACTGGATTTAAACCGGGCACAATGGAAGAAAAATGTCTGGTGGCTCAGTGCCAGCTCTGCATTATTTGCAACCATGGCCTCGTTTGCCACTTATTACATGGTACATTAATCATGAGTCTGATTAACCAAATGCTTTCCGATCTGGAGCAACGCCAAGCCATTCATGTTAATACCGCAGCAACCTTGTCCACGCCTTACAACCCGACAAGTGAGCCCAACGACAAAAAATCACAGCCTGTTTTTAAAACCCTTCTTTATTTACTTGTTATTGTTTTATTAAGTATTAGCGGCTATTACAGTTATTCGCTATATCATCAACAAATGGCAGCGTTGGCACAAACGTCGAAAAAAATACAACCAAAATCTGTCAAACCAGCCAAACTGATACAGAAAAAAATACCCACTGTTATTGCTACCCAAAAAAATAAACCACTGAAAAAATCAGCCGTTATGGCAGCAACCGTTCATTTACCACAACCATCAGAAAAACAAACCATGCTGGCCAGCTCAAATCCTGAACCTGTCACAGAAGAAAACGCAACATTCAATAATGATATTCGCGCAGTAAAAAAACAACAGCGCCAACCCAGCAATGCACAACAGGCAGAAATAGCTTACCAAAAAGGCTATCAGTTATTACAGCAAAACAAAATTTATTCTGCTGAAGCAAAATTATTGCTGGCACTCGAACACAGTGCAAAACATATTAAAGCCCGTGAAATATTAACCGGCTTGTATATTAAACTTGGTCGCAAGGTAGAAGCACAAACATTATTACAAAAGGGCTTGTTACACCTGCCAAATTATTCCAATTTTACAAAACTGCTCGCACGTTTATTCCTTGATAATAATCAGGTAGATAAAGCCGTTAAAGTTTTGCTGAAGCATAAACCGGCTATGTCAGCCGATCCTGATTTTTATGCCTTACTTGCAGCTAGCTACCAACGCCAAAATAATCATGCTGCCGCTGCCAACACCTATGTGAAACTGTTAAAACATTATCCTCGACAAGGTATATGGTGGATTGGCATGGCCATTTCACTTGAAGCCCTTGATAAAAAGAAGCAAGCACTGGAAGCTTATGAAAAAGCACGCCAAACCGGTACATTAAATACGCGTATCGTGAATTATTCAAATCAGAGACTCAAAATTTTAACGGCAAGCCAGGAACCTTAACC
>JALXDW010000487.1 GCA_027070385.1 Chromatiales bacterium | reverse complement strand
TTGCAGATTATGCAGACGGGTGTTTAATTTATTATTGAAGGACATGCAATAGCCATCTGTTTAAACCGCTGTTACCCCTAAGCGTTCAAATAATTGCTTATCGGTATTTTCACTCGGGTTCGGTGTGGTTAATAATTTTTCACCATAGAAAATAGAATTCGCACCCGCTAAAAAACACAATGCCTGCATTTCATCGCTCATGTTTTCGCGTCCGGCAGATAACCGTACATGTGACTTTGGCATCATGATTCGTGCCACTGCAATACAGCGAACAAACTCAATGGGATCCAGTTCTTCTGAATCAGCTAAAGGTGTTCCTTCCACTTTCACCAGCAAGTTAATCGGCACACTCTCAGGGTGTTGGTCCTGATTGGCCAACTGTTGCATTAAACCGTAGCGATCTTTTTCTGCTTCACCCATTCCTAAAATACCACCACAGCAAACATTCATGCCTGCATCACGTACATGCATAATGGTATCTAAACGATCCTGATAGGTACGGGTGGTAATCACGTCGCCATAATATTCCGGTGACGTGTCCAGATTGTGATTGTAATAATCAAGACCCGCCTCTTTTAGGCGCACACTTTGTTCAGCGTTTAACATACCCAACGTGACACATGTTTCCAGCCCCAGCGACTTGACCGCTTTAACCATTTCTATGACCGGTTCCAGATCTTTATCTTTTGGACTACGCCAGGCAGCACCCATGCAAAACCGACTGGAGCCATTGGCTTTGGCCTGTTTGGCTTTTGCAATGACCTCATCAATAGGCAATAAGCTTTCCGTTTCCACTTCCGTATCAAAACGGACACTTTGCGGACAGTAACCACAATCCTCAGGACAACGGCCGGTTTTAATACTGAGTAAAGTACTCACCTGTACTTCGTTAGGATTAAAAAACTCACGGTGCAGGGTTTGTGCTTCGAACATCAAATCAGCAAATGGTTTTTTAAACAGTGTTTTAACCTGTTCGACTGTCCAGTCATGGCGAATTTTTTTACTGGAAGAATCGTTTTTCATTACAGTTTCTACATTTGCATTCATTGTGCATCCTCATTGACAACAGCAACATCCTGCCATTGCTCTTTATTAATTTTCATCAGATTATATATACTCAAGGGAATCAAGATTGCAGCCGAAATCGCCCAGGTAACCAGCCAATAGAAAAAATCAGTACCAAAAAAAGTACCCACCACCACCACTAAACCCAGCACAGCATAAAATTGATAAGCCCCTTGCTGGGTGTAATAACCGACTCGTGCATTCGGGTGATGTCGGTTCATTGCATAGACCACCATTGAGGCACCAAACCAGAAAATCCCGAAAGGGAACGGAATGATCATGGAAAGCAGGTTGCCCAAACTGAACCAGCGTGCCGTTTTTTTTGCCTGTTGGGCGGTAATGGTTTGGTTGTCCGGAGTATCTGGCATGGTATGGCTTCTATATGAAAGGTGAGATTTGCGCTATAGGCAATAAAATAAATAGCGGAAGATCTTAACGCCCTGCATTCGCTTGTCAACCTTTTAATTTTTCAGGTTAACAAAGCCCTGTATTGCACCCTTTCAGCAGAAGCATTAGGCTATATGCAGGTAAAATTCACACTTTCAGGGAAGAAAGCAATGCTGAAGACTATCACGCACTCTTTTAGTCACTGGCTAAAACAACTCAAACTGTTTCAGCCGACCTGCCCGCTATGCCAGGAACCCAGCCCATCATTGATTTGCGACACTTGCTATCGCTTATTACCCGACATTCAACATGCCTGTTTCCAATGTGGCCTACCATTAACAATGGTGGATACCTCTAATAATACTCTGCGCTGTGGGCAATGCGTACAATCACCACCCGCATTTGATTTATGCATTAGCCCTTACCACTATGCGTTACCGATTAGCCGGTTTATTACCCAACTCAAATTCCACCACAAACTGTATTATGCACCGGTACTTGCTGAGTTACTGATAAACAAACTCGAACAGCATGCAGAAGGCCTGCCAGAATGTATTATTCCGGTGCCCCTGCATAAAAATCGACTCCGGCAGCGCGGCTTTAACCAGGCTTTGGAAATCGCACGTCCAATCGCCAAACGATATGGTATTAAACTCGATACCAAATGTTGCTCACGCGTAATTTCGACCGCTCCACAAATGTCACAAGATAAAAAAACTCGGCAAAAGAATATCCATAATGCGTTTGAAGTCGCTGCCGGTTTTCAATATAAACATGTTGCAATCCTTGATGATGTGATGACAACCGGTCACACGGTCAATGAACTTGCTCGCGTATTACGCCAGCATGGTGCAAAGCGTATTCAGATTTGGAGTACGGCACGCTCATAAAGACCACTTTTTAAATAGGGTTAAATACACAAATAATTGATCCAGATCAATGTTTCTAACATTTGCTTGCCCATAATATTAAAGACCACAATTTAATTAAGGGGATTCAATATGATGTATCAAGAAGGTGACAAAAGCATTTTAATGAATGTAGGAAAAACCGTACTCGTTTTACTCGGTGTGATGACAATGGCGATTATCGTCGCAAATATAGCCGCTTAATAGCGAAAATTGTCTGAATAAGGCAATGAAGCGATCAGCAAATCCGGACATAAAGCCGCTCAACTATTTCAAACGAGCGGCTTTATTATCCAAATTTGCTTTTAAGTCACCGCTTAGAAGTGATAAAAAATATCCACAAATGGGCCATCGCTTTGACTGTCTGCTGTAATATTCTGGAAAGCATCCAGATGTAATTGTTGGTACTGCCAGCCACCATTTAAACCAAATCCATTCCCATTTTGATAACTGAACATGGCTTTATAATCATAGGCGCTACTACTATCAAGCAGCATGTGCTTGCCTTCAATCCCTGCAGATAGTCCTTTCCAGGGAAGTGCATACAGAGCCGTTGCGTACATCATTGGCAAGGTTGCATTATAATTTTGTGCGCTGGTCACACCAAACTGGTCAGTCGTTTCGATGATACCATTAATAAATTTAATGTTTAACCCTAAGTCAAAATTCAATTTGCCATGCCGGAAGGGAAAAAAAAACGTTGCATCATATTGCCTGACAATGGCTGAATCCAGGGAATATTTTGTATTGGCAGGTATCAGCGTGAGGTTGTCAAATTCAGTTGTCCAACTGGATGGTTGTGGGTACGATTGAGCTTGATTAAACGC
>JALXDW010000486.1:5906-10593 GCA_027070385.1 Chromatiales bacterium | reverse complement strand
CCAAGGCATTGACTGAGCAGGAAGCCACAACATTGATGCAGCAAATGCAGCAGAATCTGGCCAGTCAGGGAATGAAACAGGATGATATCCAGTTAAGTACCGATATGTTTAAAGATCAGGCTGCACGCCGAGTAAGTTTAGGCTTAATCATGGCTGAAATTGTTAAAGACAATGACATAAAAGTGGATGATAAAAAAGTCCGAGCCAAAGTTGAAGAAATTGCTGAACCTTATGATCAACCTGAACAAGTGATCGCATGGTATTACGGTGACAAGCAGCGCTTAAATGAAATCGAGTCACTGGTTTTTGAAGAGCAAATCATCGAATGGTTAATGTCTCAAGTTAAAGTTGAAGAAAAAACCAAAACTTTCAAAGAGTTAATGCAACCGGAAACCAAACAGGCAGCAGCATAAATTTTACGCATTAAACACATTTTGCGGTAAAGGAAATGCTGGCTTGACCGATAAGCATATAAGCTGATTATAAAAACGAGGAGAACCCTGACGTATGCAACATGATAATATGGATATTCGTTCACAAATGGTGCCCATGGTGGTTGAAACCACTGCTCGCGGTGAACGTGCCTATGATATTTATTCGCGGCTGTTAAAGGAACGCGTTATTTTTCTGGTTGGTCCGGTCGAAGATCATATGGCGAACCTGGTGGTTGCGCAGTTGTTATTTCTTGAGTCAGAAAACCCGGATAAAGATATTCATTTGTATATCAATTCTCCCGGTGGTTCGGTGACAGCGGGGCTGTCCATTTATGACACCATGCAGTTTATCAAGCCGGATGTTAGCACCATGTGCATTGGTCAGGCAGCGAGTATGGGTGCGGTATTATTAACCGGTGGAGAAAAGGGCAAACGTTTTATTTTGCCGCACTCGCGAACCATGATTCATCAGCCGTTAGGTGGTTTTCAGGGGCAGGCAACGGACATTGAAATTCATGCCAAAGAAATTCTTGATGTGCGCGAGCGTCTGAACAAGATTTTGGCGGATCATACCGGCCAGAATATGGACACGATTAAAAATGATACCGATCGTGACAACTTTATGAGTGCAACGGAGTCAGTAGACTATGGTTTGGTCGATAAAGTCATGCAGCAGCGTGAAATAGCTGAAGATTAAAGAGTTTGGCTAAATAATAACCTGTTTTGCTGCAGGGGATTATTTGCAGAATTAAAAGCGTTTTAGATGTTAGTCAAGTCACTTTTTTCAATACAAGGGCTTGAAACCGGGCTAAAAACAACGCATGGTATAGGTAGATAAAAGGTTAAATGAGGCTAAAAAATGAGCGACGATAAACAGAATTCTGGTGATAACGGTAAACTACTGTATTGCTCTTTCTGTGGTAAAAGCCAGCATGAAGTTCGTAAATTAATTGCCGGACCGTCTGTCTTTGTTTGTGACGAATGTGTTGAATTATGTAATGACATTATTCGCGAGGAAGTACAGGAGCAAAATGCCTCAACCGATGGCAGTAAATTGCCAACACCCCAGGAAATCAGTTCTATTTTAGATGAGTACGTCATTGGCCAAACTCGTGCCAAAAAAGTTCTGTCGGTTGCCGTCTACAATCACTATAAGCGTCTGGAAAATGGCCAGAAAAAAGACGATGTGGAATTGTCGAAAAGCAACATCTTACTTATCGGGCCAACCGGTTGTGGTAAAACCTTGTTGGCTGAAACATTAGCTCGGATGTTGAACGTCCCGTTTACTATTGCAGATGCAACAACGTTAACAGAAGCCGGTTATGTGGGTGAAGATGTTGAAAATATTATTCAAAAACTGTTACAGAAATGTGATTACGATGTAGAAAAAGCCCAAACGGGTATTGTTTACATTGATGAGATCGATAAAATTTCACGCAAATCCGATAATCCATCTATCACACGTGATGTATCCGGTGAAGGGGTGCAACAAGCCCTGTTAAAGCTCATTGAAGGGACGGTTGCATCGGTTCCACCACAAGGTGGCCGCAAACATCCTCAGCAGGAATTCTTGCAAGTCGATACTGGCAATATTTTATTTATTTGTGGTGGTGCCTTTGCCGGTCTGGATCGCATTATCCGAGATCGTTCTGAAAAGGGTGGTATCGGTTTTGGTGCTGAAGTAAAAAGCAAGGATGACTCTAAATCGGTTAGCGAAGTGTTACATGAAGTTGAGCCGGAAGATTTAACTAAATACGGATTGATTCCTGAATTTGTAGGGCGTTTACCCGTTGTTGCCACGCTGAGCGAACTGGATGAAGATGCACTGATACAAATTTTAACTGAACCTAAAAATGCCTTGACCAAACAGTATCAAAAAATGTTTGAAATGGAAGGTGCTGAACTTGAATTTAGACATGATGCGCTTGGTGCGATTGCACAGCGTGCCACAGAACGTAAAACCGGTGCCCGTGGTTTACGTTCCATTCTTGAGCATGTGTTGTTAGACACTATGTATGAACTTCCTTCGATAGAACACCTTGAAAAAGTTGTGATTGAAAAATCAGTTATCGATGGTAGTGGAAAACCTTTATACATTTATGAAGGTACAGAAGCTCGTACGGCTGCATCTGAAGAAAAGTAGTATTTCTTCAATTAAGTTCAAGTTCAGGGATTGAAAGATATCATTTGTGCCCCTATATCAATGGTATAAAGTTCCACTTAAAGTGAGAGAAGAACGTGTCTGAATTAATTGAAGATCAAATGTCGGCTATTCCTGTATTACCCTTGCGCGATGTCGTTGTCTATCCGCACATGGTTATTCCCCTGTTTGTTGGCCGAGACAAATCCATTAAAGCGCTTGAAGCGGCAATGGAAAATGACAAACAAATTTTGCTGGTTGCCCAGAAAAGTGCTTCCCAAGATGATCCTGAAACCGATGATGTTTATCGGATGGGAACGGTTGCCAGTATCCTGCAATTATTAAAACTGCCTGATAACACGGTTAAAGTGTTAGTGGAGGGTAATCAACGTGCGCGCATTGTTCATTTCCTGGGGTCAGAGGAATATTTTACTGCGCAAGTTATCGAAAATGATGAGGAAGAAATTGATGAACGAGAGTCTGAAGTTCTGGTTCGTTCATTAACCGCCCAGTTCGATCAATACGTCAAACTGAATAAAAAAGTGCCCCCTGAAATTTTAACCTCTCTTTCAAGCATTGATGATCCAGGCCGTTTGGTGGATACCATTGCCGCACATATGGCGCTTAAAGTAGACGAAAAGCAAACCATTTTGGAAATTGAATCCTTAAAAGAACGCTTTGAGCATTTGATGGGGTTAATGGAATCCGAAATTGATTTACTTCAGGTTGAAAAACGTATTCGTGGACGTGTTAAGCGTCAAATGGAAAAGAGCCAGCGTGAATATTATTTGAATGAACAAATGAAAGCCATTCAAAAAGAATTAGGTGATATGGATGATGTACCTAATGAGCTGGATGAACTCGAACAAAAAATTGAAACTGTCGGCTTGTCAAAAGAAGCAAAAGCAAAAGCAAAATCGGAATTTCAGAAGTTAAAAATGATGTCACCGATGTCGGCTGAAGCGACGGTGGTGCGTAATTATTTGGACTGGATACTGAATTTGCCATGGAAAAAACGTTCAAAAGTACGTCGTGATCTGGCTAAAGCTGAAGCGGTATTGGAAGAAGATCATTATGGTCTGGATAAAGTAAAAGAACGGATCCTGGAATATCTTGCCGTTCAACAGCGTATGAAAAAAATGAAAGGCCCCATTCTTTGTTTAGTCGGGCCGCCAGGTGTCGGTAAAACTTCGCTGGGCAAATCTATCGCACGTGCGACGGGTCGTAAGTATATGCGCATGGCATTAGGTGGTGTGCGTGATGAAGCGGAAATACGCGGTCATCGTCGTACTTATATCGGCTCAATGCCGGGTAAAATTGTGCAAAATTTAAGTAAAGTAGGGACACGCAATCCACTGTTCCTGCTGGATGAAATTGACAAGATGGCGATGGACTTCCGTGGTGATCCGGCTTCTGCATTACTGGAAGTACTGGATCCGGAGCAGAATCATACTTTTAATGATCACTATCTTGAAGTGGATTTTGATTTATCCGAAGTGATGTTTGTTGCCACATCCAATACCATGAATATTCCCGGGCCATTGCTTGACCGAATGGAAGTGATTCGCTTGTCAGGCTATACCGAAGATGAGAAAGTCAATATCGCAACCCGTTATCTGGTGACCAAACAGATTAAAAATAACGGTCTTAAAGATGATGAAATCAGCATTTCAGAAGATGCTATAAAAAGTATCATTCGTTATTACACTCGTGAAGCGGGTGTACGAAATCTGGAACGGGAAATTGCAAAAATTTGTCGCAAGGTCGTCAAGGAAATTTTACTGGATAAAGAAGTGGGTAAAATTGAAGTGACTGCAGAGAATCTGGAAAAATACCTTGGTGTGCAGCGTTTCCGTTTTGGTCGAGCTGAAGAGAAAGATCAGATTGGTCAAGTGACCGGGTTGGCCTGGACTGAAGTAGGTGGTGAATTATTGACAATTGAAACCGCTCTTATGACCGGTAAAGGTAAACACAGTGTTACCGGGCAGCTGGGTGATGTGATGAAAGAATCCATTCAGGCAGCGATGACGGTCGTACGAAGCCGTGCCGCGACATTGGGTATTAAACAGGAAGTTTTTGAAAAAAATGATGTCCATGTGCATGTACCTGAAGG
>JALXDW010000486.1:0-5896 GCA_027070385.1 Chromatiales bacterium | reverse complement strand
CCTTGCGAGGTCAAGTACTCCCCATTGGTGGTTTGAAGGAAAAATTGCTGGCAGCCCGACGTGGAGGTATAAAAACTGTGATTATTCCACAAGAAAATGAGCGTGATTTAACAGAAATTCCCGATACAATCACGGATGAATTGGATATAATACCCGTTCAATGGATTGAGCAAGTTTTGGATATTGCGTTACAATACAAGCCTGAACCCATTGATGAGAAAGAAGTTGGGGACGGTTCGGATAAAACCAAAAAAGAAAATCCTAACTCGCTTAGAACGCATTGAGTGTCTTAACACGGAGATATGGGGTTTTGTTGTATCCGTGTAAGCTACTTTAAATTATCAATTTTCAGTTGTAACTTCCAATATTGGTAATTGACACTATTGTGCCGTGAAAAATTAAGGTTCTTTATTAATAACATAAAATAACAGCATATTAATTTCGGCAATAAAAACTTATCCGTTATAATGACGGCATATATTACATACCTGACGTAAGGGGAAAGACGAGTGAATAAATCAGAATTGATCGATATTGTCGCCGAGGGCGCAGATATATCAAAAGCAGCGGCGACACGTGCTGTTGATTCAGTCATCAGTGGTATTACTGATGCTTTAGTAAAAGGTGATCAAGTTACATTGGTAGGTTTTGGTACTTTTTCAGTAAAAGACCGTGCTGCACGTATGGGGCGTAATCCTCGTACTGGCGATCCTATCGAAATAAAAGCATCTAAAAATCCTGGATTTAAAGCTGGTAAAGCGCTTAAAGATGCCGTAAACTAGCGCGCCTTCAAAGCGGGTGCTTAGCTCAGCTGGGAGAGCATCGCCCTTACAAGGCGAGGGTCGGGGGTTCGATCCCCTCAGCACCCACCAAACATAGGACCGGTAGTTCAGCTGGTTAGAATGCCGGCCTGTCACGCCGGAGGTCGCGGGTTCGAATCCCGTCCGGTCCGCCATATGTTGGAAAGGCGTAGTTAGTCATAAAGACTGGCTACGCCTTTTTTTTTGATTGGTTATTCAAACATCGTCAGTCATGCACGTATCTGACGACTTGAGAGAACGCTTCTCTTTGAGTAACCAATTTAATGTGCATGTAACGACTTAACGGTTTAAAGATACTAATATTATGATGGAATTTATACGCACAAAAACCAAAGGCATTGTCATGTGGGGCATCATTGGTTTGATTATTGTCCCTTTCGCACTTTTTGGTTTGAATGGATATCTGGATGGTGCCGTTAAAACAGTACCTGCCGTTGTCAATGGTACCGAAATCAGCTCAGCACAATTAACACGGGCAGTACAGTCACGTAAGCAACAACTACAGCAGCAGTTAGGCAGTAGTTATAATCCTGACTTTTTTCCAATGGATTTGCTGCGCCAACAGGTTTTAAATGAATTAATATCCCGTCAACTGATTACAGAGTTTACTGTTAATTCAAAAATGGCCGCCTCACCTCAACAGATCGTTGATGAAATCAAGCGCGTACCACAATTTAAAGATAGTAAAGGCAAATTTTCTACAAAGATTTATGCGCGAGCCCTAAAAGGTGCGGGCAGAAGTAAGGTTTCGTTTGAAGCACAGGTTGCGCGTGATTATGTTTTAAATCAGCTGCGTGAGGGCTTGTTTCAGTCCACATTTGTTTTACCGTATGAAGTTCAGCAACTACAGAATTTGCTGAATCAACAACGAAAAGTTGCTTACCTCATCTTTGATAAATCAAAGTATAAAAAGAACGTTAAGGTAACCGATGAAGCATTAAAAAAATATTATGAATCACATCTTGCCGATTACAGAACGCAGGATAAAGTTAATGTGGAATATGTAGAGCTTGATATAAACAAGCTGGCTGAAAAAATTGATATTACAGATAAAGCAGTCTCGGATTATTACAATTCAAACCTGAATAATTACATGGAAAAAGATTACTCGGCTGCACTTGCCAGGATAAAGGATATCCGTCGTCGTATTCTTAATGGTGAATCCTTTGAAAAGCTGGCCAAACAATTTTCAGCTGACAAATTGTCAGGGAAAAAGGGCGGTGATATCGGCTTTATCAGTAAAGGTATTATGGACAAGGCTTTCGACGCAGTCGCCTTTAAACTTAAAAAAGGTGAGATCAGCCAACCGGTTAAAGACAAATTTGGTTATCATCTGATAAAAGTAGTGGATATCAAAGGTGATGAACGACGTATCAAGCATATCCAGATTAAGGCTGTTGATAAACCGCTTGATTTGAATGCGGCACTGCGTGCCAAGATCCGAAAAGAATTACAACTACAGGAAGCTGAACAACATTTTTTTGAAGATGTTGAAAAATTCAGTAATCTGGCCTATGAAAATCCCGAATCGTTGGATGCAGTGGCATCTGCACTTGATCTGGAAATTAAATCATCCGGGCTTGTTCCCCGTCAGGGATTAAAAGGCGTATTACAAAATCCACAAGTCATTTCAGCCATTTATTCACAACAGGTTTTAACCGATAATAAAAACAGTGATGTGATTGAACTCAAGGAAACTCATGTAATTGTGGTGCGTGTCAAAGAACATCAACCTGCTGCTCAAAAACCTTTTGCTGAAGTGAAAGCTGACGTTGCAAAACAGGTCGCACTTGAACAACAAAAACAAGCGATGCGAGCGGATGTGAATAAGGCTTTTGAAAAATTGACAAAAGGGGCAAAAGGACGTGACGTGGCTGCTGAATTCAGAAATGCGCAGTGGTTGTCTGGCACTTTCGTTTCTAGACGTGATGCCGCTAAATCCGGTATTCCACAAGCCATCATCAGGCAAGCATTTTTACTGCCACGGCCTTCTGCAGACAAGCCAAGTATTAGTATGGTTGATTTGCCGGGTGAAAATCAGGCGATAGTGGTTGTTTCAGATATAAAAGAAATTGAGAATGTTGATACTGCCGAGAGCAGTGCAATTCGGGAACAATTACAAAGAATAAATCTTAATACGGAATACAGTGGTTTTGAACAATACTTGAAGGATAACGCTGATATTCAGATTAATCTGAGTAAAGATACCGAAGAAGACAGTTAACAAAAAAGGAGCTTTATAGCTCCTTTTTTATTTTGGATTTTAGATTTAAAGGCAACAGCATGTTAAAACTGAAATTACATTGGCAAATTCTAATCGGACTTTGTCTGGCAGTGATTGCCGGTATCGTAACAGGTAAAGAAGCCGGCATTTTCGGCATTACCTTTTATTCCATCTACAGTTTTATTGGCACGATGTTTCTTAATGCATTGAAGATGATTATAGTGCCACTCATCGTTTCTTCCATTATTGTGGGTGTTGCCGGTATTGGTGGAACACACGGTCTGGCACGTTTAGGCGGGCGAACCATTGTTTATTATATGGTTACAAGTTTATTTGCAATTTTAATTGGTCTGGCAGTGGTTAATATAATTGAGCCAGGGATTGTCAATGGTGAACCTGCAAAAGCTTTAACAGCTGTTCCGGATACACAGATAAGCAGTATTCAATCCAAAGTGGCAGGTAAAGATGCCAGTAGTATTGCCGATGTTTTTCTGGGTATGTTTCCACCTAACATTATTCAGGCAGCAGCGAATGGTAAAATGCTGGGTCTGATTATTTTCAGTTTGTTATTCGGCTTTTTTGTCACCCGTATTGAAGAAGCCTATGCATCAGCACAATTTAATTTTTGGCAGGGTTTGTATTTAATCATGTTGAAAATTACGGATTTGGTTATTAAGTTTGCACCTATTGGTGTATTTGGACTAGTAGGCAAGGTGGTCGCAGGGATGGATTCAGAAAATCTGGATGATATGCTTAATGCGTTATTCTGGTTTACCTTCAGTGTTATCTTTGCGCTGGCCATTCACTTATTTATCGTGATGCCGGTATTGCTTAAATTTGTGGCCAGGGTAAACCCGATAAAACATTATCAGGCCATGTTACCGGCATTGTTAACTGCTTTTACCACGGCATCTTCATCGGCAACATTACCATTGACAATGGAATGTGTGGAAAAAAATGCCGGTGTGTCCAATAAAACAGCGAGTTTTGTTTTACCTTTGGGCGCAACCATTAATATGGATGGTACTGCTTTGTATGAGTGTATTGCAGCGATGTTTATTGCGCAAACATTCGGACTGGAGTTGAGTTTTACAACCCAATTTACCGTGGTACTGGTTGCCTTGCTCACTTCGATTGGTGTGGCGGGTATTCCTTCGGCTAGTCTGGTCGCAATTACCATTATATTAAGCACGATAGGTTTGCCGATTGAAGCGGTGGGCGTGATCTTGGCGGTGGATCGCATTCTCGATATGTTCAGAACGGCTGTTAATGTCTTCAGTGATTCGTGTGGGGCGGTGATTATTGGGCGTTTGGAAGGTGAAGAGGGGATTTTACGCGCCTAGATCAGCTCCTTTTTTCTCTCAAGTGTTCAGAGCCCTGTATATCTGGGCGCGCAGTGAGTTTGTGATTTAGTCTGATTTACTACTTAACGGTGCCATGCCGACCGTGCTATAGCCCGAATCCACATACATGATTTCACCGGTTATACCGGCAGATAAGTCAGAACTGAGAAAAGCGGCAGCGTTACCGACTTGATCAATGGTGACATTTCGGCGTAATGGGGCGGTATTTTCGACTTCAGTTAACATTTTACGGAAATCACTGATACCCGCGGCAGCCAGCGTTTTGATAGGACCGGCAGAAATCGCATTAACCCGGATCCCATCTGGGCCAAGGCAGGATGCCATATAACGGACGTTGGCCTCCAGACTGGCTTTTGCAAGCCCCATAATATTGTAGTTGGGCATTGCTCGTACGGCTCCGAGGTAGCTGAGGGTAATCAGTGAGGCATCACGGCCTTCCATCATATTTCTTCCTGCTTTGGCCAACGCGGCAAAACTGTAAGAGCTTATTTCGTGGGATAATCGGAAGCCTTCTCGGGTAACATTATCGAGAAAATCACCTTCGAGTTCTTCTTTTGGTGCAAAGGCAACTGAATGGATAATAATATCCAAACCATCCCAGTAGTCGTCAAGTCGGTCGAACACGGTTTCAATTTGTTCGTCACTGCTGACATCACAGGGTACAATAACCTCAGAGCCAAGTTCAGCCGCCATTTTCATTACACGGCCTTCAAGTTTCTCATTTTGGTAGGTGAATGCGAGCTCAGCCCCTTCGCGGTGCAAGGCTTTGGCAATGCCCCAGGCAATAGAACGATTACTGGCCAGGCCAACAATAAGAGCGCGTTTACCATCTAAGAAACCCATAATTTATTATCCTTGATTCTTTATTTTCTGTTGAGACTGCTTTAATGTAACAGTAGTTGAAACTTTAATCGTAAGCTGTGGACGAATCAATAGGTATTCGCCACAGCGTGTATAAAAACACTATCATATCGCATAAAAAAAGTCGCTAAAAGGGGAGAATTTGTCTTTTTCCAAGGGTTATTTGGGCTGGACGAGAAGCCGGCTCGTTAGAGACGGCTGCATTATTTTGCTTGTATTTCTATTACAGGCATGTAGTGACACGTCTTTAAACAACCCATATCCAGCGAAACAGGCAACAGCGAATATATTGTATTCTTCTTTCTCTGCCCGACCAAAACATCTTGACCCTATTCAGTCGTATAGCTCAAATGAATATGCCTTTATCGGCCAGATTTATGAGCCACCTTTGCAATACCATTATTTAAAACGACCTTATGAATTAATTCCCTTAACGGCAACACAAATGCCGACAGTGACTTACCTGGATAAACAGGGACATGTGCTAGCCAAAGATACAGCCACGCATTTAGTGGCTTTTAGTCAAATTGACATCGCCATTCAAAAAGGCATTCGTTATCAGCCACACCCGGCATTTAGTAAAGATAGTAATGGAAATTATTTATACCATTCGTTAAATAAAGAGC
>JALXDW010000485.1 GCA_027070385.1 Chromatiales bacterium | reverse complement strand
TGTCCGGTGCAGCCCAAGATGGCATGATAAAAATTAACAAAGGCAATTAAAATGTTGGTATTTGAACAAGCAAGAACAGGTCGCATTAATGCGGCACAGTCTGTCAAAAAAGAAACGCTGATAAATGTTATTCCTGAACAGTTTAAACGCAAGACTCGTCCGCTATTACCTGAAGTATCGGAAATGCAGGCAGTGCGGCATTACACCCGTCTATCACAAAAAAACTTTTCAATTGATACACATTTTTATCCGCTGGGTTCTTGCACAATGAAATACAACCCGCGAGCCTGTAATCAATTATCCATGTTGCCGGGATTTTTAAACCGTCACCCAGCAACACCGGATTCAAATAGCCAGGGTTTTTTGGCGTGTATGTATGACTTGCAGGAAATTCTAAAAGATGTCACCGGTATGTATGCGGTTTCACTTGCACCGATGGCCGGGGCACAAGGCGAGTTTGCCGGTGTGGCAATGATCCGCGCCTATCATGATGCGCAAAACGGTGGCAAAGGAGATCCGGCACGCACTGAAATTCTGGTGCCGGATGCTGCACATGGAACAAATCCGGCAACAGCCACCATGTGTAACTTCAAGGTAAAAGAAATTCCAACTAACAGTGATGGCGATGTGGACATCGACGCACTTAAAGCCGCTGTTGGCCCGCAAACGGCAGGGATAATGTTAACCAACCCATCCACGCTGGGCGTATTTGAACGCAAGATAAAAGAAATTGCAGGTATTGTTCATGATGCGGGTGGTTTATTGTATTACGATGGTGCCAACTTGAATGCGATTCTGGGTAAAGTAAAGCCGGGTGACATGGGCTTTGATGTTATTCATATGAATTTGCATAAAACATTTTCAACACCACATGGCGGTGGTGGCCCGGGAGCAGGACCGGTGGGTGTCAGTCAACGTTTGGAACCTTATTTGCCTGTGCCGATGGTGGTTGAAAATAATGGTGAATATCATGTGGTGACAGAAAAATCACGTACTCAAAGTATTGGTCGCTTATCGGCCTTTATGGGTAATGCCGGTATTTTGTTGCGCGCCTATATTTATGCTCGTATGTTAGGTCGTGAAGGAATGCATCGGGTGGCTGAATATGCCACCTTAAATGCAAATTATATGTTAGCGGTTATGCAACAAAATGGTTTTGAGATTGCTTATCCCGGTCGGCGTGCAACCCATGAATTTATTGTTACTTTAAAAAAACAGGCAAAAGAATTGGGTGTGAATACCATGGACTTTGCAAAGCGGTTACTGGATTATGGTTTTCATGCGCCAACCACCTATTTTCCTTTATTGGTGCCGGAATGTTTGTTGATAGAGCCGACTGAAACGGAAACCAAACAGGAACTGGATGACTTTATCGACGCGATGGTGAAGATCCAGAAAGAAGCAGAAACAGAACCAGAAACAGTAAAATCTGCTCCGCATACCTTACCCGTGCGACGATTGGATGATGTTAAAGCCGCAAAAGAACTTGATCTGGTCTGGGATAGCGGGAAATAAACCATTACTGTTATTCCCGCAAAGGTCGGAATCCAGTATATTAAAAGATAAAGAACCTCTTCTGTGAAAGAATAAAGGAACAATATTGGTCAAGCCCGGTAAAACAGGAGTCACACGGATTATTCATGCTTGTGGTTATTCCATGCAAGGTATTCGTGCAGCATTTGAATATGAAGCGGCATTTCGTCAGGAAATGTTACTGGCCATTATATTAATTCCTCTGGCCTTCTTTATTACTCAAGATACGGTTAAACTCATCTTGTTAATCACTACACCATTACTGGTGCTGGTGGTTGAGATTCTAAACTCTGCGATAGAAGCGGTTGTTGATCGTTTTGGCGAGGAACATCATGAATTAAGTGGCCGTGCCAAAGATATGGGCTCGGCTGCTGTTTTTATAAGCCTTGTGATTGTTGTTGTAGTCTGGGCTTTGATTCTCTGTGAAATATACCTGTGAAAAAATTCAGGAATAGCTATTACTATTATAAATAAGGATTGATTATGTCTGCTTTAATTTGTGGCTCTTATGCTTACGATACCATTATGGTTTTTCATGACCGCTTTAAAAATCATATCCTCCCGGATAAGGTTCATATGTTAAATGTTTCATTTTTAGTACCGGATATGCGTCGTGAATTTGGTGGCTGTGCCGGCAATATTGCCTTTACATTGAACATGCTTGGTGGTGATGCTTTACCGATGGCAACAGTCGGCAATGATTTTGCCCCTTATGCAGCATGGATGGATAAACACGGTGTCAGTCGAAAATACCTGAAAGAAGTCGACAGCTACACGGGCCAGGCTTTTATTACCACCGATATGGATGATAATCAGATTACAGCTTTCCATCCTGGCGCCATGGGTTTTTCTCATGAAAATAAAGTAGCCGATGCACCTGAAGCCAGTATTGGTATTATTTCACCGGATGGTCGTGATGGGATGTTGCAACATGCGGCACAATTTGTAGAACAGGATGTGCCCTTTATCTTTGATCCCGGTCAGGGGTTACCGATGTTTAATGGTGAAGAACTTTCTACGTTTGTAGAACAAGCCACCTGGGTAACGGTGAATGATTACGAAGGTGAAATGTTGGCAGAGCGGACAGGAAAGTCACTGGATGATATCGCCAAACAGGTAAAAGCATTGGTGGTTACCCGTGGTGGTGAAGGTTCCGATATTTATGTTGACGGTAAGGTGATTAAAATTCCATTGGCAAAAATCACTGAAGCCAATGATCCAACCGGTTGTGGGGATGCCTTTCGTGGTGGTCTGCTCTATGGCATGATGAATGACATGGATTGGGAAACAACAGGCCGTATTGCTTCACTCTGTGGAGCAATTAAAATTGAACAGCTTGGTCCGCAAAATCATTTTTTTACCATGGATGAGTTTAAAGCACGTTATAAAGAAAGTTTTGCGAGTGAGTTCTAGGTTTTTTACTATGATAGTAGCGGCTATTTGTCAGCTAAAAGAATAGCTCGCTTGGGTGCCGGATAGCCTTCTATGGTTAAACCCAGGTTATCCGGATCCAGAAAATCTTTCAGGGAGTGAAATGTCATCCCTTCTGTTGCTCGCTGTTCTTCTATGGATGTTTGGTTGACATCCACGACGCGGATATTTTTAAATTTAAGACGTTCTAACCATTTTGTTAACAGGGAAAGAGGGGGAATAAAGCAGACATTACTCATTTGGGCATAACGATCTTT
>JALXDW010000484.1:1968-3225 GCA_027070385.1 Chromatiales bacterium | reverse complement strand
GAATGGAACGCGCTATATCCATTTCCTTCTGACTGATTTCTGTTTCGGATTTTCGCGGTGGCCCACCAAATAATTTGGCAAACTTGTTATTGGTCATGGTTAAACCGGTCGCATAATTAAAATAGGACATATCCAGACGGAAGGTACCATCTTCTTTTAAATCGATTAAATGCTCAAGAATCAAATCAACATATTTCGGCTCACCATACGGTGCCAAGCCCATCAACTTGTATTCACCCGAATTCACTTTAAAGCCGGTGTAATAAGTAAACGCTGAGTACAACAAACCCAGTGAATGTGGAAAATCGATTTCCCAAAGAAGTTTTAATTTGTTGCCATCGCCCTGCCAACATGTGGTGGTTGCCCACTCACCAACACCATCCAGACAAAGTACACTGGCCTTTTCAAAAGGGCTTGGGTAAAAAGCGGATGCTGCATGGGATTGGTGGTGGCCGGCAAAAAGTAATTTCGGCAGTTCAGTTTGTTTGCAACCACCTATTTTGGCAAATTCTTTTTTAAGCGTGGATTTAAGAAAAAGTTTTTCCTTTAACCATACTGGCATTGCAGCCAGAAACGAAAGAAAACCTTTCGGGGCATAAGCAAGGTATGTTTCCAGTAATCGCTCAAACTTTACAAGCGGCTTGTCATAAAAAACGATTGAATCAAGATCAGCAATTTTTATATTGGCTTCACGCAAACAATACTCAACAGCTTTTGCAGGGAATCCGGCATCATGTTTTTTCCGTGTAAACCGCTCTTCCTGAGCGGCAGCGATAATTTCACCATCTCTGATTAAAGCGACAGCGCTGTCATGGTAGTAAGCAGAAAGTCCTAATATATACATTGGTTCACTTGTCGTATTTATTTTTAAGAAAATTGTAACATAAATTTTTTCACAAACCCGGAATATTCCTGTTTGGCTAACCGATTAATGCCAGCAGCAGCTTTGCGCCCACCTCCGCTTGTAAATTGCCGACATAATTCATCTGCACCTTCACGATGATTAAGCGGAGCCCGTACACTGACAACATAATGTTCATCATCGGTTTCAGTTAATACCGCATGAGCCCGTTCAGGATATTGCCGAGCTAAGGCATTACCATACACCCCACTGATTCGTCTCGCCCATGCCTTGTTAGGGAATATGTATATGCCATGTTTATCTGATTTCAAATCAGCCTTCACACATTCCGCTTTTTTTAAATCCGATTCGTAACCCTGCTTTAAGCTGGAAAAAGCAGCTTCATTTTTAATAAA
>JALXDW010000484.1:0-1958 GCA_027070385.1 Chromatiales bacterium | reverse complement strand
GCCATACCCGTTGTAATTAACTAACGTCCCCAACACTTCCAACTGCTGAATTTGCGAAGGATTTAAACCGTTTTGTTTGGCCAACATGCTTGCCTGTCTGTGCAAATTATCACCGAATGCAGCGGTAATCGCCCAATGAACATAACGACCGTTGAGCTGTTCATTCACAATCAAGCTTGTGCAAATTTCAGCTTTATCATCTATATAACAAGTCAGGTTCACATGCTCGGGTAATTCACCCGCATAATGATGATCATAATAAACAACGCTTGCCCCATGATTCAATGCACGCTCAACAGCATCTCGGTTTTTAGCAAACGAAATATCAAGCACAACCAGGGTATCGTTCTTTTGTGCAGATACCCGCTCCACTAATGAAACATCGCGTTTAACACCGGTAATCAAGACCGATTCACACGGTTCAGCCAACCTTAATTGGTGTAAAGCACAAATACCGTCTGCATCACCATTAAAAATATCAAAATTCACAATATTAACCCATAACAAAAATTCCATTGAGATTTTACAGGTTTACGAGTATATTTGAATCAAAATTCTATATTTTAATCAACCTCCTGAAGCTCGCCTCATAAACCATGAATGAACAAGCCAACAATAAAAGCAGTAATACAGTCTGGCATCATGCAACCGTAACACGAGAACGTCGCCAAAAAATGAATAAGCATAAAAGTCTTATTCTGTGGTTTACCGGTTTATCAGGTGCAGGAAAATCATCCCTCGCTCATGCTGTTGAAGAAGCCCTTTTTCAGTTACAGTGCCGCACTTTTGTTCTCGACGGTGATAACATAAGACACGGTCTCTGTGGCGATTTAACATTTTCAGAACAAGACAGACAAGAAAACATTCGTCGTGTTGGTCATGTTGCAAAACTGCTTATTGAAAGCGGTGTTATTACTCTGACTGCTTTTATATCACCCTTCCGTAAAGACAGGGCCACGGTACGCAACATGGTTGCCAATGGTGATTTTGTTGAAATATATTGCAACACCCCGATTGAAATTTGTGAACAACGCGACACTAAAGGACTGTATAAAAAAGCCAGGAACGGTGAAATAAAAGAGTTCACCGGCATCTCTTCACCTTATGAAGAACCACTGAATCCTGACTTAACACTATTAACCGGAGAAGATACAATAGAATATTGTGTTGATAAAATAATTACGCTGTTACGAAAACGTAACGTATTAAATCCCTGAGAGTTTTAAAAAAATGGCAAAACAAAAAATTTTAGTGACTGGTGGAGCAGGTTATATTGGCAGCCACGTTGTAAAACAGTTAGGCAAGGCCGGTGAAGATGTTATTACATTGGATAATTTATCAACTGGTTTTAAAGACGCTGTTTTATATGGCGAATTAATTGTCGGGGATACCGGTGACAAAGATTGTGTCAGTAAAATATTCAAAGAGCATAATATATCAACAGTCATGCACTTTGCTGCACACACTATCGTACCGGAATCCGTCTCCAACCCGTTAAAATATTACGCCAACAATACCTGCAATACGCGTAACTTACTGGAATGTTGCCAACAATTCGGGGTTAACCAGTTTGTATTTTCATCAACCGCTGCTGTCTATGGTATACCCGACTCGACCACACCAATAACAGAAGAAGCTCCGACCTCACCGATTAACGCCTATGGCACATCAAAACTGATGTCGGAATGGATGATGCGTGACCTTGCATTTGCAACCGATTTTAAATACGTTGCGCTTCGATACTTCAATGTTGCAGGCTGTGATCCTGAAGGACAAATTGGTCAATCGACACCCAATGCAACATTATTAACGAAAGTTGCCTGTGAAGTTGCTGTCGGCAAGCGGGATGAAATGTATATTTTTGGTACAGACTATCCAACCAAAGATGGTACAGGAGTACGTGACTATATCCACGTCGAAGATTTAGCCGCTGCCCATCTTGACGCACTTCAATATTT
>JALXDW010000483.1 GCA_027070385.1 Chromatiales bacterium | reverse complement strand
TCTATAAAGACTTTTTTGAATATAAGAGAATATAGCTTTATAAATAGGTGTTATGAAACAAATTGTTAAAATTGTTTTCTAATTCATTGATATTTACATCATTGCCATCGTCGTCTTGCCATACGAATTGTTTATATTCGAAATCTGTAGCTGTAGTTGTTTTTTCACTATATAATAAATATCGCAATGAATCCTGAACTTAATTCGCTGTTTCCTTACCCTTTTGAAAAACTCAATGCACTGAAAGCCGGGATCATACCACCGGAAAATCTGACTCATATCGCCCTTTCTATTGGCGAACCCAAACACCCTGCCGCACGTTTTATTTTTGATGAACTGACACAGCAACTTTCTGCTATTGAAAAATACCCTCTTACAAAAGGATTATTACCATTAAGGGAAAGCATTGCTACCTGGCTAACAACACGTTTTAAACTGACACAGAATGCGCTTGACCCGGAAAAACATATTCTGCCCGTGAATGGCACACGTGAAGCCCTGTTTGCTTTTGCCCAGGCAGTCATCGATCGCAATAAAAACCCTGTTGTCGTTATGCCAAATCCCTTTTACCAGATTTATGAAGGTGCTAGTTTGCTCGCTGGTGCTGAACCTTATTACCTCAACACAACCGCGGAAAATAATTTCTTACCTGATTTGGACAGTATTCCCCGCGAGATACTAAAACGCTGCCAACTCCTCTATCTTTGCAGCCCAGGAAATCCAACCGGTGCCGTTATGCCGCTGCATTATCTGCAACACGCTATCGAACTCGCACACAAATATGACTTTATCATTGCATCTGATGAATGTTATTCCGAAATTTATTTTAATGAGAACAGCCCCCCGACCGGTTTGTTACAGGCTGCAACTGAAATGGGCCTGAATGACTTTAAACGTTGTGTTGTCTTCCATAGCTTATCAAAACGTTCCAACTTGCCAGGCTTACGCTCCGGTTTTGTCGCTGGTGATGCAGATATAATGGCAGGGTTCCTGAAATACCGCACTTACCATGGCTGTGCGTTACCTTACCATCATCAGTATGCCAGTATTAAAGCATGGCAGGATGAACAGCATGTTATAGATAGTCGCAACGAATACATCAAAAAGTTTGACGCAGTTATCAAAATATTATCACCCGTGATTGATGTTTCACTCCCTGATGCCGCCTTCTACCTTTGGCTGAAAATACCGCTCGAATCAGGCCAGGACGATATTACCTTTGCGAGGAACCTGTTCGAACAACAAAATGTCACCGTTCTGCCCGGGCAATTTTTATCCCGTGATACCAATAGCGGTAACCCTGGCACACAATATATACGCATTGCATTGGTTGCTCCTGTTGAACAATGTATTGATGCTGCCAACAGAATAAAACAGTATTTGCAATCGTTATAACCTTATTTAATTAGCAATAAAGTCTTATATTCAGGTATAATATGTCATCGTTTTTTATGGTAGACCCGTTAAACAGGCCTACCAAATTTATGGAGTAAAGAATGAGCGACATCCAAAGCATCATTGAAAGCGCATTTGAAAACAGAGCTGACATCACCCCCCGTACTGCCGACACCATCGTAAAAGAAGCCGTTAATGAAGCCATGAACATGCTTGATACTGGCGAAGCACGTGTTGCAGAGCCTAAAAATGGTGACTGGGTTGTGAACGAGTGGTTAAAAAAGGCCGTTTTATTATCGTTCCGCATTGAAGATAATGAGTTTATGAAAGGGGGTTTTACGAATTACTACGATAAAGTCCCGTCAAAATACGCTGATTACAATTCACGTGAATTCCGCGCAAGTGGAGTACGCGTTGTTCCACCTGCAACCGTACGCAAAGGGGCTTATATTGCATCGGGTACCGTGCTAATGCCCTCTTATGTCAACATTGGTGCCTATGTTGACTCCGGTACGATGGTCGATACATGGGCAACGGTCGGCTCCTGTGCGCAAATTGGCAAGAATGTCCATTTATCCGGTGGCGTGGGCATTGGCGGTGTACTTGAGCCATTACAGGCCGCTCCCACCATTATTGAAGATAATTGCTTTATCGGTGCCCGTTCTGAAGTTGTTGAAGGTGTTATCGTTGAAAAAGGTTCGGTTATTTCAATGGGCGTCTATATTGGCCAAAGCACCCGTATCTATAACCGTCTGACAGATGAAGTCACTTATGGCCGTATTCCCGCCGGCTCTGTGGTTGTTTCAGGTAACCTGCCTTCCAGTGATGGCAAGTACAGTCTGTATTGTGCGGTTATCGTAAAACAAGTGGATGAAAAAACACTTGGTAAAGTTGGTATTAACGAGTTATTAAGAGATATTTAATTATGACAACCCTTTATGGTATTAAAAATTGTGACACTGTCGTTGAAGCACGCAAGTGGCTTGAAAAAAATGAAATCAGTTATGAATTTCATGACTTTGCAGACGATGGTGTGCCTGATGAAGCACTTGATCAATGGGTAAAATCCATTGGTTGGGAAACCCTGCTGAACCGACGCAGCACAACCTGGCGTAAATTACCCGATCACCAGAAAGTGAATCTGGATGCAGAAAAAGCCAAGGGCATTATGCAACAGCAACCAACTATTATAAAACGCCCGGTTATTGAGCATGCCGCCAAATATCATGCCGGTTTTAGTGATGCGTTTTACAAACATTTATTTCAATTATAAAAAATAAATTCAATAAGTCGTTGAATGGTTCAGTTCCCCACACAAAGAAAACGATCCCCGGGATACCAACCAGGAATGTCAAGACCCCGAAGAATATCATCCCCTACGTTTAGCCATTATGGGGGAACGAAAACCATACTGCTTTAAAACAAATTCCAAACGAAAAACAAATTTACCCCCTTTGCAAAATCTTGTACCCTATCCTATCCCACATCACATACAAATAGGATATGCACCCCGAAAAATACAACGGAACCAACAACAACAACTAAATACTACAAAACCCCAGTGTGTGGATGATTTGTCCCAATCTTCTTTTGAATTGCACCACCCACAAAACGTAAATATTCGAGTTAAACGGTTTTAATCAATTGTTTTTATTATTACTAAATCACCTTTGACTACTTTAACCCCTCTTCCGACTATTTTGTTTTTTCTTTCTACTATTTTTCACTTTCTTTCGACTATTTTTCACTTTCTGTTGACTATTTTGTTTTTTCTTTCTACTATTTTTTATTTTCTGCCGACTATTTTTCACTTTCTTCCGACTATTTTGTTTCTTCTTTTT
>JALXDW010000482.1 GCA_027070385.1 Chromatiales bacterium | reverse complement strand
GTGTTCGAGTCGGCTGCCACTTAAAATGTAATGGGGTTTACCGTCTTTATTCATGACTGTGGCATTAAACCGGGTCAGAAAATAATCCATATCATGGCGTGGTGGTTTAATCAGACTAAAAGGCTGGACTTCAACTTTGTTCAAAAGCCAACTACTGGTTGCAGCAATGGCAATGACAATAACAAACAAAAGGATGTAGCCGAGACGATTCATATCGGATTATTCATTTTGAAAAAGAGAGCAGTTGTTGTTCCAGTGTATTGTGTGCCTGCATAATCAGCTCACAAACATTGCGTGCTGCACCTCGTCCCCCGTTAAGTGGTGTTTGCCAATGAGCCTGTTCAATCACCATGGGATGTGCATCTTTTACTGTAATCGACAGCCCTACCTTAGCCATAACGGGCAGATCAACCACATCGTCACCAACAAAGGCCGTTTGCTCATAATTCAGCTTGAGCTTATTCAACAGTTCATTAAAAGCAGTGAGTTTGTCGAGTCGTCCCTGATAGAGATGTTCGATGCCCAAACTGTCCATTCGGTGTTGGACTAATGTGGAATCGCGTGCAGTGATAATGCCAATGTGCACACCGGTAGCCATCAGCATTTTCATGCCTAGACCGTCTTTTGCATAAAAGGCTTTGTACTCTTCACCGTTTTCGCCGTAGAACAAACTGCCATCGGTTAACACACCGTCTACATCAAAAACGACCAGTTTAATTTTTTTGGCACGTTGCAGAATTTCTTTCATTGTTGTTTCTTTTTGGGTTGCCTTGTTCATTCAATACAAATGATTATACAGGGTTTGCCTGTATCAGTTGACTAAACTTTGCGGTGACATCATCAATGCTGATTAGCTTCATTGCCCAGTCATCACGTACCCGAGTCCCCCATTTTACCTCGTCAACCCCGGTTTTAAATTTTTTCTGTATTGCTTCGGGGTAGCGATTGACCGTCCATTGCTCGCTAAGATAGGGGCGGGCACGTTCCGGGTTGGTACAGGCATACAGGCCAATGACCGGTGTATTGACCGCTGTTGACATATGTGCCGGGCCAGAATCCGGGCTGATCACACAATATGCATTGTGCAACAGGCTTAATAATTGTTTTAAGTCTGTTTTCGCCGTTAAGTCAATGATCGGTGTTGTCACCAAACGTCCAATATTTCCAGCCATTTCTTTTTCAATGGCTGTATGGCCGCCACTTAAAATAACCTGCATGTTCTGTTGTGTGTAAATCCAGTCAGCCACTGCCGCATAACCTTCGGCCGTCCAGTTTCGGTATGCCATACTGGAGCAAGGGCTGATAACAACGTAATGCGTTTTATCTGCGGGTAAGGTCAACTTCAGCGGGTGTTTTACCGGAATATCCCATTGGTATTCGTGTTGAGCAATACCCAATGTTTCGGTAAAACCGAAAAAACTGTCGATAACATGTTGTTTGGCCTTGTAGGGTATTTGGCTATTGCTGAACAACCATTGCAAATCTTTGGCGCGTTGTTTGTCAAAGCCCAGTTTAATTTTACTTCTTACCAGCGTACTGATAAAGCTGGTGCGCAGCGACATTTGCATATGCAGCAAGGCATCAAATTCGCTATTTTTTAACTGCTGGTAAATATCTTTATAGGCTTTAAGCCCTCTTGATTTGTCGAATACAATAAAGTTGATATTGGGTATTTGATCAACAAGTTGATATTCGGTTTTGCCGATGATCCAGCTGAGTTTGGTATCGGGCCAGTGTTTTTGCAGTGTGCGAACAATGGGCAGGGTATGACAAACATCACCAATGGCGGACAGGCGCAGGATACAAATATTTTCTGGGGGCTGTTTAAAAGGTAGTGACATGATGCTTGATGTGTCCAGTTATTTTTTATCGTGGCACCTCAGTAAATACAACGAAACACCCTGATAAAAATATCGTTTTAAAAACTGATTACTTTTATTCATATATGTTGCGGGGAGTCATTGTGTTGCTGTGGCTACTATTCTACTCTCCAGAGCGGTTTACGCTTTCATCACTTGCCTTAAAGATTAACAGACCCTAGTTATTCTTTAACTGATAAAGCTGCAATATACCTTTTAATTCATTATTTTCGGCAACGATAACACTGGTAATCTTGTTATCGAACATGATTTTTTCTGCATCGGACACCATCATGGTCGGTTCAATCACTTTTGGATTTGGGGTAAACAGGTCGTGGGCTTTAAGTTGAAAAAACTTTTCCTGTTCTGTGGCCTGTTCTGATGCCACCATGGCACGGCGAATATCACCATCGGTAATAATACCTTTAATTTTATTATCATCGGTTTGCACAACGACCAGTCCCAAGCGGGATTGTGAAACAGTATGAACCAGATCGGTGATTTTCGTATCGGCAACACAGGTTGGCAGTTCGGTTGTACGCATCAGATCTTTGACTTGTGTCAACAGCTTTTTACCCAAGGCACCACCAGGATGATACAGCGCAAAGTGTTCAGCCTGGAAGTTTCGCATTTTTATCAACGTGGTGACAAACGCATCGCCAATGACCAGTGCCACGGTTGTGGACGAGGTGGGAGCAAGGCCGATAGGACAGGCTTCTTTTGAAACTGAAGCGTTAATATGCACGCTGGTATTTTTTGCCAGTGTTGAATCGGGGCGGCCAGTGATAGAAATGGTTTGATTACCCTGCTTGATTAAAAAGGGCATGAGTTTCAGAATTTCATCAGTCTCACCGGAGTTGGATAACAGAATAACGATATCCTCGGGTTCTATCATACCGAGGTCACCATGAAAGGCTTCACCGGGGTGAATAAAGAAACTGGGGGTGCCGGTGCTGGCCAGTGATGCCGCAATTTTTTGTGCAATGATGCCTGATTTGCCCATGCCAATTAAAATACACTTGCCTTGGGTGTTATTAATTAATTTAACTGCATCGACAAAAGTCTGGTCGATTCGATTTTTGAGTTGTACAAGTTCATTGTACTCGATCTCAACTGTTTGCTGTGCGAGTTGGATAATGTCTTTGTCAGAAAGTGGCATGGTTTATAACTCATCTTCCAGTAGCGTTTTGCTGGCTTTGATGACCTTGTCAATTTCAGCCAACTGGCTTAGTAATTGTTCAACTTTGTCCAATGGCATCATGTTTGGCCCATCACTTAATGCGTTGTCGGGGTCAGGATGTACTTCCATAAACACTCCGGCAATGCCGGCTGCAATGGCTGAGCGAGCCAATAAGGGAACCATGGTACGATCACCACC
>JALXDW010000481.1 GCA_027070385.1 Chromatiales bacterium | reverse complement strand
CCTTATTTTCTTCCAGGCTTCTAACGTCATTTATATGCTGCCCATTTGCACTACTAATAATATATATATTAGAATCCTGAAAAACATCATTTGCCAGTTCATAATCTTTACAATATTGAAAAAACCACCCAGGTGACTCACTTAATAATGTAAGTTTAATTCTTTGCGCCCCTTCTCCCGTTGTTAACACATACACCTTGCTAGGAATAAATGCGGGATCACTCTGTTGCAATGCATACAGGGTTTCCGTTACAACCTGTGGAGTTAAACCAGTGACTATCAATAATAGTCTGTTTGTATATTCACCCGGTTCCATCGGTGCAATTATCTCTTAAACAAATCCATTTTTGCATTGTGGCAAGCTTGTCAGTTTTACTATAAGGTATTTATTCGGTACTGCCCTAACCCCATGCTGGTTACTTTACCTGCATGCACATATTGCCCAAGCCATAAAAATGGCCATAATGATTCACAATTAATCAAAGAAAGTTTAATTTTTCCGACTAAACCACCCATTTTCATACTGGTTTTTTGTCTATTGGAAAAACGTGTCCAGTCTTGCCATTCAAGATTCTTTTCCAATAAGTTTATATTCTTAGATATGTGTTTTAGCTCCTTAAAATCTGCGTCAAATACTGTGTCATTATGAAAGTACATTATCATGGAAATTCGACGAATTAGATTCATAACAAATGCACTGATATCAAAACGAGATTCATTCATATACTGATTTTCATATTTTATTCTTAAAGGCGAAAAAAAATGGATTTCCATCTTTTCAGGCATTTGGGGAATATGTGTTTTTATAATCTCGAATCTTTGTATTGAACTATCCGAACCATAAACCTGTCTCCATGACTCATCTTCTTGACAATACTGCTCAACGTGAACTAACTGAAAAGATTCCCGCCGGCGGGTAACACCTCTGCTTGCAGCCTTCTGCCAAGCGTAAACCAAAAAAGGAAAGTATTGATTAGCTTTACCAAAAAGATTCATGCCAACTATACAAAGATTTGAATCGTGAGGTTCGTTATTTAATAGCTGCAAAATATACGGATGGGGGACAGTGCTATACTTTCTCATTTTTTCTGAGTTTTCTGGAGGTGGTGACTCAAATATATAAGAATAAGCACATGAATGTTTTAAAGGGCAGGAAGCACATGTTTTTGATTGAGTAACACAAACTGTTCTTTTCAATGCATGTCCGAAAACGCCCCGCCATGTTGAACCAGCGTAACGTGGCAACACAGACTTATCGCCTTCAAGATAAAACCTGTATTGACCAATAGACAATTCAGGAAAATGGACAGTAGGTATATGCATATCTTTAGTCTTTAGTTATTTATTTGTATATATTATTAACTTAATAAATACACCCTACAACTACCACAAGCTTGTCATACCTCTTTCTGAAAGTAAAGTCTGGTTAAAATCAATTATGACAAATCGAACGCTTTATATTGTTGCATACGATGTTGCAAGCCCAAGACGGTTGCGAAAAGTACTAAACATAGTCAAGGAATTTGCAACGGGTGGGCAAAAATCTGTATTTGAGTGTTTTTTAACAAAAGCCGAACATGCTTCGTTGCTAAATAAAATTGAAACGGTCGTCAACGTTAATGAGGACAAGGTATTTGTATTAAGAATGGATCCCAGGTGCAGAGTAGATACGATTGGTATAGCTGAAAGCCCAACAGATTCACTATTTTTTTATCAAGGCTGAACAAAAAAGAATGTCAACACTTTACATTGATCGAAAAGAACTTGAAATACGCCTGGATGGCAAGTCACTTGCGTTATATTGCTCAAACAAAAGACAAAGCACCGTACCACTAGGTATTTTAGACAGGCTAATAATCACCGGAAACAACATAACATTATCCTCTAATGTTATAGCCACCCTCGCCAGCCTAGGTATTGCTGTTATCATATTGGCAGGAAGACATCAGCAAAAAATAGCCAGTATATGGGGTACCCCCCACAATGATGCATCCATCAGACTCGGGCAATATTATCTATCGCAAGATAAGAATACTTGTCTCAACCAAAGTCGTCACATCATTCGATCAAAATTCACTCACCAGCTGGATTTTATCAAAAGCGTTAAGATAAAACGAAAAGATCTGAGAAAACCACTAAGCGACTTCATTAAACAAATTAATCTATATATCCAACGCCTGGAAGAAACCTCCAGTATTGATAGCCTGTTAGGATTAGAGGGAGCGTCAGCAAGTAGCTATTTTACAGCATATAAAAGTATTTTTCCTCCTGCTCTTTTATTCACAAATCGAAATCGGCGTCCGCCCCGCGACCCAATAAACTCAATATTGTCGCTTTCTTATACATTATTGCATTATGAAGCCGTACAGAATATTTATAAAACAGGGATGGATCCTTATATCGGCTTTTATCACCAACCATCTTTTGGACGTGAATCATTAGCTTGCGACTTAATTGAGCCACTACGTCCTTTATGCGACAAATTTACTTATAACCTATTTAGATCATCAACATTGAGAATCGATCATTTTTCTATCGACGAAGATAAATGCTTGTTAACGAAAACTGGCCGTGCATATTTTTACAAAGCCTGGGAAGAACAAATTCCGGTTATTCGCAGGTATCTAAGGCTATCGTGTCGTAATCTGGCAAAATACATAAAATCTGAAAGTTAATAATGAAAAAACCATTATATATTAACTCGAATACTAACATGCGTGTTCAACTGGATGGGCTAGCGATAAAGACCACCTCAGTTAACAAACCAATATTGCGATACCCTTTAACACGAATTTCAAGAATAATCGTCAGTGGTAATATTTGCTGGGACACCATAGCATTAAAGGCCTGCATGGAGCATAACATTCCTATTACTTTCTTACACGACAATGGCCGCCCAATTGGCATGGTAATCGGCTATTCACATCAGTTAAATTCGTTCAATGAGTTGATTGAAGCATTTATTGAAAGGCCAGATTGGTCATCCCTGTATAAAAACTGGTTTTACGCCTGTCAGCGAAATATTATACTTTCAATACTTTCTGGCATATCAGCGCCGGATCAATTCGATTTGCGACCTAAATACCTGCATAATCAGTTCTTTAAGCTCGCGACAAAAGATTGTTCAGGTACTCAATACAAATACTTACTGAACATCCATAAATCATGCTTAACAGGTTTGGTATGTGAAACTATACAAACACAGAAAATTAGCTCTATAATACTCACCGCACCTCAGCAAGGGCTT
>JALXDW010000480.1 GCA_027070385.1 Chromatiales bacterium | reverse complement strand
TTATTATGGATGGGGAGTAGCCAAGCTCTGTGTAAGATGAAAAATTAAAATGTTTGTTTCTGATTTTATTTGCCACCAAATATTTATTCCATTCTGTTTTTTCAGCTAGCCAGTCTTCAGCCTTGGAAATACCATTACCTTTAACTTTTTCCATATAGTCTTTTATTTTACCTTCCAGATCTTTAAGGTCAGATGAGGTTGCAAGAATAATTTCAGCCCTATCATTTAATTCCGTGTTTAGCTTTAATTTAACTTCGCTACCTCGGATATATTTCGCCATAATTTTAAGCGGGATATTACAATAAGCACTGCAAATATCTTTGCGATTGACTTCCAGTTCATAACTATACGCTCGATACACCCCCCTGCCCATTGTTCTTTTTTTTCTGTATACACGGTCTATAATTTTAATTTCTTTGTTATTATCTCGATACCAACCCTGTTTGATAAGGTTTTGCATATCCAGTTCCAGTTCTTTTCGTGTTTTACTTTTCAGAATGATTTTATTTTCATTGGTGGTTTTCATATAGACTTTTTTATTCGGATCGGTTTCTGCTTTCAAGGCCAGTTCACTGGCAGTATTATAACTGCCGCCAACATCGGAATGAACGCCGGGGAGATAATATTCTTCACCTTTACTGCCAGCACTTTTTATATTATGCAATGGGAAATTCGCACGATGTTCATCTGCGGCCACAAGGTGTAGTGTTTTTTTGGCATGCCGAACAGCCTTTTGCTCTAAAAGATTGCCTACCCACTTGGATTTTAGTTTTTGGCTGGCGTAGTAAGATAAAACGGTATCGTAAAGGCCTGCAAAACATATCTCGACGGCCTTTTCATGAATTTCAATTCTTCTATCAGCAATACTTTCCAGTATGGGGGGCATGTATTGAGTATAGCCATCGCTGTTATCATTATACCATTTAGTACTGCCTTTCAGTAGTAAATGAATTGCATAGCGAGCCGTTGCCGCACCACGGCTAAAACCAAATACATCAATAGTAAGCTTTTTTATGCAGTATTTATCAGACTTAACCTGACCTGAAATTTTATCAAGCCCCCGCTTTATTCCCTGTTCTGCCCGGCCAACTACGCCTGAGTCACCGCCACCCAATGCATAGCCTCGTAGACTGTCACCCTTTAAATCAAAGGTACCTTGACCTTCGATATAGGCTTTAAGTGCGATTTCATAACCCGCTGATTTTTTCCGTAAATGTGGTTCCATAATCGCAATATTAGTGCGCCCATTGTCATAACTCGTACCACCATCACCTTTATGCCGGGTATAAGGACTAAAGGTACTCACTTCACCACTTGGACCAATTTGGCCTAATTTAACGGCTTCACGTTCTTCAATATTCACTCGGTTATTCAAAGTACCGTCATAAAAGAGTGATAGGCGCACACTGATTTCTTCTTTATCTTCAGGTTTTTCAACATAGATGTTCTCTATTGCTATCCCTTCTCCATATTGGCTCATATCTTGAATCCTTAAACTTAATGCTTTTCCGTTGCCGGTAGTTTTTCCAGTACGATAGCACCACGTTTAGCAGTATCGGATGAACAGTATGCCAGGTGTGTTTTTGCATGGGGGTTATTATATAAATCATCGGCAGCCAGTGCGATAAGTAATGAGCCGGTTGCTGAACCCACATCACCTAGAACATCAGCAGGGTGTTCTGTTTTAACCGTTTCTAAAAAAGTGGCTTTATTACGAATAAAAGCCACTCCAAATTCTTTTGCCCAATGATTTTCACCGTTCATGCTACTATAGATACTGTGTATATCGGCTTGTTGATGATGTTGTAATGCTTTTTTAAAGGCTTGATCCAGAGCTTCACCACGACAGGGTTCCTGACTGTAAAGATGCCCCGGTTCATTGGCGATACCCGGTGGGCTAAGTGCAATAATATGTCCCTCTCGTACCAGGGCTAATTCTGGCTCAGGGGTGAGTAAAATAAAACTTGCCGCTTCACCGGGTGCAAAGCCGTCCATATTACCCTCTTCCAACAGACGCTCTTCATCAGCAAGAGGTGTGATGCGATCATAATCCTGATACGAATCACTGCCACCTATTATTACAAATTTACTGGCCACATCATTTTGAAGACGAAAGGCATAATCAATCGCTTCCATCCCTGCTGCACGCCCAGTGTAAAGGCTACGGCTTTTTGCAACGCTAACCCAAGGCGAGCAGTTAGCTTCGATATTATCCACCATGGGGCTTAAACCTTCCATGTCTTCTTGAACATCGGGCATTGCGAGCAATAACGGGATGGGCTGTTCTGTTGTTTGCAAGGCACAGGCTTCGCGGACAGCGGCAATGGCCATTAAAGTAACACGATGGTGTCTCTCACAAAAAGCGCAACCTTCATCAATTTCAGCATCAATTTCTGCCAAGGCATCGTTCGGTATATTTGCCATGGTAATGGAACCTTTATTACCATCAAAACTGGCTGACTTGGCATAACCGCTGATACCCGCTTTAACTGCAGCTGTCGTCATGGCGGTATTGGCACCAACCGAGGTTATCATCCCTATACCGGCAATATACATTTGTTCAGGGTTAGTCATCACCTTAACCAAGCACCTTGCCATGTGTATTAACCAGGGGTAAACCCTTTTCATTTAAAGCCAGTTCCATTGCTGCTGCATGACGCTGGCGTTGCATTCCGTTTATTAAATAATTTTTCAATAGTTCTGATGTAATTAACTGCCCCATAAAATACCGCTTTCCAACAACAAATTTTTTACCGTACTTCTGCCATATTGATGTGACTTTATTTACATCAGGGAAAGGTAAATTTTCATCATCGTCAAGGGCAACCAGTTCATCATCGATATCATCGCTGGGTATAGCTGGATAATCATCAGGTTCGTTTATGCTTAATTCATTTTTACTTAAATCGATACCGGTAATTAATGTAAACGATTCCCCCGCTAACTTTGCATAAAGAGGCTGAGCCATCTTGTTAATTAACCAGTTTACGGCATGTGGATCACCTAGTACGCCAATGGATTTTATAACAGCCCGGATTTGTTTTTCATCCTTTGACATTTCGGATATCCATTCTCTGGCCTGTTCAACCGGTAGAACTCTAAAAGCCAATTGAATGGCTTTATCCTGTAAGGCACCCGACTTGAACACATAGGGTTTCAAGTAACTCACATTGGCATGTTGCCCCAATAAAATAGCAGACCAATTTGCCCAGAATTGATTCACATTATTGTCACTGTTAACGGCTGCATTAATTAATGGCATACAATCCTGACGACGCAGCTCCCCTACCAGTCTTAGAGCCCGTGAATAAAGATTAATATCCTGAATGCAATCTTCACGTTTTAATATTGCAAATAAAGCATCGCCGGGGTCGGTACGACGTACACTGCATGCCGCAACACCTAAATATTTATGCTGCATGTCCTTACCATTTAAAAAGCGTTCTATCCATGTGTTAACAATATCTGCCGATAACCAACCCAGCGCAGAAACCACTCCTTTTGTTGCTGAATGAGACATTAACCCGATATCAACCACTGTTTTTATTTTAGTAAAATCATGGCTACGCATTGCAACAATCAGTGATGCGAACACTTCCCCGGGCTCTTGAAGTTCCAGTGACTCTTCACAAACTTTCCAACCAAGTTCCATTGATGTCATTAGACCATTAAGCTGTGCATTTATTCTTTGTTCAAGTTGCAAAATATCGTGCTGATTATTATGCGGCTCATTAATTGCAATAGAACGTAAAATCCACAAAAAAGCGGCTTCGTTAATATATTGTTCATAAATACTATAAAATGATTGATTAACAACTGTGTCGGTTTTTTTTGAATAGATAACGTGCATAAAAAAACCTTAACCCAATATGTTCTTCTTGTTATGCCACAATGGGTCCCCTAAACGACAAACATTCCGGCCTTCAAATTTCACATCAAAGGAATACATCATAAACTCACAAACATCTTCAATCGTTCCACTTGCAACTCCTTTACGTGAACCACCGGCATCTCCCGAACTTTTTGAATATAACGCACCTTTTACCATGGGCATTACACCATCCGTTTTAACACTTTTTGGGCCTTTGGTTGTATCGGCTGATTGCCCTGTATTGGCATAAGGGATGGGAACAATAGCATTACCGACCGGTGTAAGGCATACATCAGGAAAAACCGTGCTCTTACCACCACTGCCTTTGTGTGCAATACCCCGACCATTTGAAAATGTTGTTTGCGCCATAATAGTCTCGTATTTATTTTTCCAGATTAATATTAACTTTGGATACTTTTAACATTGACTTGTCACATTGGATGGATGCCCGCCAGACCATACTAAACAGCAAACGATTAGGTTCAATAATGAGAGTTTCAATATTAAAGTTTAATTTAACCGGCTTATTTAAAAGGACAACTTTTGAAACAAGGTTAACCCGCGGAATTTTAAATGCAATATTTCCATTCGGATGCATATTACTGATTGTGACTGTTTCACCGCCTTGCAAAAAACCCGGATACACCAAATCAGGATGGGCACTATTAAAAAATCGCTTGTCAAAATCTTCCGGTAGATAGGGCGCGCGCTGCGTTTGCCATTGTTCATCATAAGTTCCGGCATAACTGGAACGGGGCTGCCATTGTGAAGCGACTATTGAAAAACAGGCCGGTTGTGGCCGTTGATCAAATTGTGTAATTAACTGTTCCGGATTTTCCAGATTAGGTAACGGAACCCCATCCATCTCCTCGACTGTACGCTTGCCGGAAAAACCACGCCCGAGTGGATTACGTTGATCTGCCGCAATCACCAACCCGTCCTTGACCTGTATCCCACCGAATGCTTTTTCATAGACCATGGCCATTGTTTTAAACGGTTCTGGTGTTGTTATTTTACCCTGTTGCCAATAGCGGTTACCAAATACTCGAATTGTTTTATCAACCTTGCCGACTTTCAATGAAACATCAAGCTGCCGTGTTTGCTTGTTAACCGGAGCAAAGGCATGACCTATCATGACGATATCGGTTGCCGGCTTTCCAATATGAAAGTCAGATGTATATTTTATGCTTGATTTTCCTGGTTCGGTCCAGTATTGATCTTCCTGTATAAGTGGTAACTGATTATCGACCAGAGTTAACCTTGAATTGATATTAAATGTGGCTTTTGCCAATATATAGAAAGTATCAATAGCATGTTCATTCGGGAACATGGAAAGATCTGCAACAAACGGTGTTTTATTTTCAAGTTGCCACATGGTTTAATTGACTTGAACCGAACCACCCATGATCCGATTAACACCTGTTGATCGATTTAACAAATACTTGCCGCGGATAAGTATTTTTCCTGCTTTCGTCAATGTAATACTGGATTCTCCACACTTTAGAACAATTTGCTCTTTGGCATTAAAAATTATTTTTTTACCATCAACCAGTACATCTTCCACTTTTAATTTATTGTTCAGGGCAATATCGGCTTGCTCCTGAAAATCAACTGAATCCGGGGGCTGTTGCTCAAAACTTTCAAGCAAGGATGTTAATGGGTTGTGAATAATCCCCATAATAACCGGTGACTGAATATCACCATTGGAAAAAAGCAGTGCAACTTGTTCACCAATATGCTTTGCTGTGATACTTGTTGTTGTCATTGCCTTGATTGACTTACTAACACCGGTAAAACGCACCATGGGCTCACCGTTATCGTTTAATTCTGACAGAATACCAATAATGATTTCACCCGGTGAAATAGCGGGCATGGTTTGCAACTTCGTTTCAGGTTCAGCAAACGGTTGTTGTTCCCTTTCTTTCATTCTAATCAAACCTTATCGCTTTGAGTGTATGCAGAATTTTATTAATACGGTTAAACAGATAACATTAATTAGTAAGAACCTTGCTTCCTTTAATAACAATATTACTGGAACCTTTTATATTAATTGTTTTTCCGCTTATCGTAATATCACCATTACTTTTCATCACGATTTGTGCCGCACCGGTTCGAATGGTAATTTTATCATCGGCATCCATTGTGATGGTCTTTGCATGTAAACTGTAATCTTTAACCACATTTTCCGTGTACTCCCCCGAAACGCTTTCTTTTAAATCTTTGTCAACATGAATCGTCATGTTTGCGTCAATCGTTTCGTTATGATTTGAGCCTACGTTAATGGTTTTATTTTTTTTAATTTTTTCAGTCTGGTTATTATTGACTGTTTTATTTCGATCATTTTCTATTGTTGAATTTTCATCATTTTTGACAATTTTAGTACGGTCATTATCAACGGTTAATGTTTCATTATTTTCAACCCGTGTATCCATATTCTTTTCGGCATGAATATAGATTTGCTCACTGCCTTTTTTATCTTCAAAGCGTAATTCATTAAAGTTATCTGCAGTACCATTCCTGGTTGAACGGGTTTTTATTCCGCTTTGTGTTTTGGAACTGTACACCGGCTTGTTTTTACCGTTATAAACTGCACCGGTAACAATGGGTCTGTCCGGATCGCCATCCATAAAGCTGACAATGACTTCCTGACCCATGCGCGGAATAAAGGATGTCCCCCATTGATTTCCTGCCCAGCTTTGTATAACGCGGATAAAACAGGTGCTGTTTTCATCTTTTTGACCTTCCCGGTCCCAGATAAACTGAACTTTTATGCGACCAAAATCATCAATATATATTTCTTCACCCGCTGGCCCAACCACAACAGCGGATTGGGGGCCTCTCATCACCGGGCGTTTATGTTTGAGTACCGGTCTAAAATGTATATCGGCCGGGACACATTCAAATGTATTGCTGTAGGTGGCACCATCTTCTCCACCTGACTTATAACTTGAATCTTTTGCACTATGACTGATACGGGTAATAATATAACTTCCCTTTTCACTCTTGAGGGCATGTTTGGTTAATCTGAATTTTCCACCGGCATAAAAACTGTCACAATTACTTTTTGCAATAACGCTATCAATATTAACCTCTTCGGCATCCATACGCATTTTACTGAGTGTATTGCCGAACGTAGTGTCATAAAGCCCCGGATACTCATAATGTTCAAATTTTGCATTATTCGCAAACTGACTATTGGTTTTTGTGTTGGTGAGCAGGTTTTTATCCGGTTCTTTAAAATTATAGTCATTGAGTGTCCACTGGCCTTTTTGAAACTGATAGCGGTGTTGCCAGGCTGTAACTTGTGCATCGGTTGCTATCCCTGCAGCACCTTTGGAATACTGTACATCGGATTGTTCACAAAATTCATAGGCATTTTGTTGGTCGACAATAACCATCATATGGGTATTTTTGTCATGCTTGAAGTAATAGGCAATGCCGTCTTCTTCCAGTAGTCGGGATATAAAGTGCAAATCACTTTCATTGTGTTGAATACAGTATTCGCGTTTGTTACCACCTTCTGCTTTAAATTCAAAATCATTAAAGCCCAGGTTTTTAAAAATTTGGGTGACAATTTCCTTGGTATTTTTATCCTGAAAAATTCGGTGGTTGTTGGTTTTATCCAGAAACCATAACCAGGGTACCAGCGTCAACGTGTATTTTCGTAATTTGTTTTCAGTGATTTCACCAATCGCCATATCACTGACATAACCGTTAAAATACCTTTTTTGTTTGGCGTTGACTGTTAACGTGCAAATTTTAGCAACAATTTGTTCTGCGGTTATTGCATGATTTTCAGACAGCACTTCAACTTCAAACTGAAACAAATCAGATATGAATTCTGTGCCATTAAATTCGGTAAGCAGTAAGGTATCTTTTCCTAACGAAAAGTCAGAAATTGATATAGTCCGATTAACTTGTGTTATCTGGTCCATCCGTGTGACATCCTCATCAACCAGGTTTACAGAAAGTAAAAGCCTGACTTGTTGTCCGTGCAGGTAAAATCGGGGGAATTGATTTTCATACTATTCAGACATAGCGATGGTTCAGGCAGAATATAACCTGCCTGAACCCGTATGCTATGCAAACTTATAGCAGTTTGGCTTTGTCTAAATCGTAACCAACACGCTGAGGGCTACCTGCTTTATTGGTTTTATCGTGGTCTTTATAGTTAACCATAATGGATGAATAACTTAACGTAATATTTTCAACCGGTTCATCATCACCATTCGCTGTAATATGGTAGCCACTTACAATACAATCTTCCAGCGTGTAATCCATAAACTCTTCAACTTTTTCTGTACCGGTGCGTACAAACTTGATAACCACTTTTTTACCCGCAGCACCTGTCACAGACTCTTTAAATAAAGCAGCTGCAGAACTGTCCACACGTTTTGAAATCTGAATTTCCTGCATGAGTGGTCGCGAGGACTCGCGATTACTCATTGCACCCGGCTCCATGCTTATTGCACGATTGACACCGAACTGAAGTGTGTTTGCAGCTATATGGTCTTTATAACCATCCGCAGTAACATTACCTTTGATTCCATCATATTGAATATAAATAGCCATTATTTTTCTTCCCTTTATGGTAACTAACAAAAATAGAACTTAAAGAATAACCTATCTTTTTTAAACTAACAACTGCATCATAATAAAAGTGTGAACCACTTAATCTTTCTACATTATCTGATTTTTTTATACTGTAACTTGACTAAATATTAAACAAAATACGGCCTTGTTATTTTTTATGTGCATGCCTCAACTTGTTCTGTTTTATTTTTGAACAATATAACCTTTTTATTGAATGCAGGAAGGTCAATACTATTGCTGGCAGCAATCCAAGCCGTTCGATAAGTTAATTGGCTTGTAGCTGCACTTATCCACGCCTGTTTTGTTACTGCTAACTGGTTATGGATTAACCAACCGTACCCTGCTTTATTTTCCTGTTTAATAAACAGGCATTTTAACATTTTGTTTAAAAACGATAATCAATTTCAAAGACAACTTTCATGTTGTCATCCGGGGTGTCCAGATCAGCGGATGAGAACTCACTTGTTACAGGAAAGGCAAATTGTAGATTTGAGTTAAAGTTTCCACCGTATGAAAATTTAAAACCAAAACCCACGTTAGCCAGTGTCACCGTTGTATCACTTTTTGTGGTATCCAGTGAGTAACTCTGGCCATAGGCATAGTCAGCAAACAGGAAAGGCTGAACAATTTTTTTCAGGTTACTTTTACCAATGGGCATATCAAGAAAATCCGGGGCTTTAAAAATCCAGTCAATACCGATATGAACACCATCATCAGCAAAGAATTTATTCACCGGAAAACCACGTGCACGAGTTGGCCCCGCAAGTGCAAACTGACTTATAGAGGACAATGCCTGCCCGGCATACTGAAGAGATGAGCGCAGAATCACTCGCGTTTCCGAGTCAAAAAAAGGTATTTTCCAAAAGGTTAAAAAAACGTAATCGGCTAATAAAATATTGTATTTTTCTTTTTGATTATCTTCCACACCTTTTATGAATTTGCCATTAGTGTATTTAAAATATCCCTGATGCAGTCGTCGTTCTTGCTCCTGAAGAATATCATAATGATATATCAATGATGTATTCTCAACTTCATCATCCAGACCAATATCGCCTGATTCATCCAATGCTCCAACACGCAGGGTTGATTCAATCTTTTCCGAAACCAAATCCACAGACAGTGTAGATGCACGACTACGCTTTATTTTGTACGTTAGCATAATATCTGACTGGTTGGTTTTACCTTTCAGGTTTAATGAAGTCACTGCTTCTGAATTACCAGAGCCCAATACAAATTCATTTTCAGATACACCCGCTGTTACACGAAAACGTGGACTATAAATATTTGCACCATAACGAACTTGCCAAAAAGTTGAATTACTTGGGGAAGCTGTTCGTAAAACACCAATGTGTAACAAGTCGGAAAAACCCAGTGTATTATTCACCAGGGCTTCTGCATACAGACGATTTTTTCCTGTTTCTGCCGTACCATGATTATCCAACCGCACATTAAAATCATAACGGCTTTCAGATACAACGTTAATATTCAATTTGGTGTCCCCGACTTGTGCCCCAGGCTCAAAAAACCCGGTGACATACAAACCAGGGTAATCATTTATCAGGTAAAGTTTTTCGTCAATAACGCTATTGGTAACGGGCTTTGTCAGGCTGTCATCAAAAACGGCCTTGATATAATCGGCATCATAAAGTGAATTGTTTTTAACTTCTGCTTCACCCAGAATACCCAGCAGCAATGTTAACGTAACAATACCCTGACGCACGTCCTGTTTTGGAAGATACGCTTTTACCAAAATAAAACCACGCTCCCGATAAAAATTGGTAATTTTATCGGCAATGGTTTCTATCATACCCAGGGTGATACCCCGTTTAGCACGTTGTTCACGAATCAGCCAAACCAAACGTTGTACTTCCAATGGCCCGGCATGTCTATCAACCGTTTCATCTTCAATTTTAACCAGGAGGTCAGACAGTTCACCTAACTCTTCCAATGTATAACCGGATTCCAGTAACTTGTCTTCGGCCATCATATCGAAACGAATTTGTTCAACCAGTTTGCCTATAGCTTCACGGGTAATCCCTAATTCGGGGAATTCGACAATACCTTGCAAGCGAAATTCCTTTACAGCTAAACGCGGCCCTGCTTGAGGGTCTGGGTTACGTTCCCGCACACTGGGAATATCCATGTCCTGTAGATAGGTTTTACGCTCTAGTGTGGGAGTTTCAGTAATATCGGGTAGTTCAAGAAAACCGGCATAGCCAATTTGCTGAAACAGGAAGATACCCCATGG
>JALXDW010000479.1 GCA_027070385.1 Chromatiales bacterium | reverse complement strand
CGGGTGAAGTGCGCATTACTAAACAGGGTGGCGAAGAAGAATCTATTTATGTTTCGGGTGGTATTTTAGAAGTGCAGCCTCATGTAGTAACGATTCTTTCAGATACGGCTGTGCGAGCTGCGGATCTGGATGAAGCGGCTGCACTGGAAGCAAAAGAAAAAGCGGAGCAGGCGTTAAAAGATCAGGCAGGTGAAATTGATATTGCCGAAGCCCAGGCACAACTTGCTGAAGCGATGGCACAACTTCAGGCAATTTCCCGTATGCGGAAAAAAATGAATGGGTAAATTGTTAAGAGTGAATAGTTAATTGAAAAAAGGCGGTTATACTGCCTTTTTTTGTGTAAAAATATAATTAGCCATAAAGAATGTAAAAAATCAGGAAAAGAGCGAGGCATTTAATGCTTGCTGCCCAGGTAAAATCAGAAAGGGTTTGATTTTCCACGATGGTTAACATATCAATATTTAAGAGAAAGAAAATGTCAGATACAGTAGCGAAACATAAAGTGGTCACTTTTACTTATTCGATTAAAGACGAACAGGGCAATATCCAGGAACAATCTGATTTACCCATGGCCTATGTGCATGGTGCAGATGATCGTGTTATACCTAAAATTGCAGAAGCAATGGAAGGTCGGGCTGTTGGTGAAACCATTGAAGTGGCTGTTCCCCCTAAAGAAGGTTTTGGTGAGTATAATGAGGATCTCATTTATCGGGACAAGATTGAAAATGTGCCGGAAGAATATCGTGAAATTGGAAAAGAAGCACAATTTCAGAATGAAAACGGTCAGACACGAACCATGGTTGTGAGTAAAATTGAAAATGGTGAAATTGAACTTGATGGCAACCACCCTTATGCGGGTCAGACAATGACATTTATTTTAAATATAAAAGAAATTCGTGATGCAACAGCCGATGAAGTAGGTTCAGGTATAGCCGCACAAAATGCAATTCCGGATAATCGTAAACATTAGTACAGGTTTAAATTTTTTAACCCGAAGAGCAAATAGGCATATATCGCAGCTTCGCTATTTTTGCCAGGCGGGAACTCAGCAGTTAGGCTTGCCACTCAATATAACATTCTGGATATACATCTTTGTGGTAAAACAAAATAAATAATGAGATAAAATGATGAGCAAGGTTAGCATAATAATTTTAGCAGCAGGCCAAGGTTCAAGAATGAAATCAGCCTTGCCAAAAGTATTGCATCCGATTGCCGGTAAAGCACTCTTGCAACACGTTATTGATACCGCATATCAGCTAGCAGCAAATAAAATAATTACTGTTTATGGGCATGGTGGTGATATTGTGCCGACAACAATTAATGATGACAATGTTAAGTGGGTTGTTCAGGAGCAGCAACTTGGCACTGGTCATGCTGTCGATCAAGCTATGCCTGAACTGGAAGACAGTGATATAGCCGTTATTTTATATGGGGATGTCCCTTTAATTAAAAAACAAACATTAACGAAGCTAATCGAATATGCAAAAAAAGATTTTGCATTATTAACGGTTAACCTCGATGACCCGACAGGCTACGGACGCATCGTTCGAAATGCCGATGGCAAGGTAGAACGCATTGTTGAACATAAAGATGCAACTGAGGAAGAAAAATTAATTTCAGAAATTAATACCGGTATTCTTGCAGTCAATGCAGGTGAGTTGCGTAATTGGTTAAAGCGACTGGACAACAGTAATGCACAAGGCGAATATTATTTGACCGATGTTATCGCTATGGCGGTAAACGATGATATGCAAGTTAAAACCGTTAATCCGGAAAATGAACAAGAAGTACTTGGGGTCAACAGCCGTAGCCAGCTTGCCGAACTGGAGGGTTTTTACCAGTTAAGCAATGCACAAAAATTAATGGAACAAGGTGTCACCGTGATGGATCCCACCCGGCTGGATATTCGTGGCAATGTGACACTTGGTAAAGATGTGACCTTGGATATTAATGTGATCCTCGAAGGTGATGTTGTGATCGGGGACAATGTCAGTATCGGTGCGAACTGTGTGATTAAAAATAGCTCTATTGACCGTGGTGTAGTGGTTCAGCCAATGTGTCACATTGAGCAGGCTCAAATTGGAGCCGAAAGTAAAATTGGTCCATTTGCACGGATTCGTCCTGGTACACAATTAGCCAATCAAACGCATGTGGGCAATTTTGTGGAAATAAAGAATTCCAATGTTGCGAAAGGCAGTAAAATCAATCATTTAAGCTATATTGGGGATACCGATATGGGTGAAGGGGTGAATATTGGCGCGGGTACCATTACCTGTAACTATGATGGTGCCAATAAATATCGCACAGAAATTGGCGATAATGCGTTTATTGGTTCCGACACCCAACTCGTTGCACCGGTTAAAGTGGGTGATAATGCAACCATTGGTGCCGGTTCTACCATAACCAAGGACACCCCGGAGAATGAGTTGACCTTAACACGGACAAAACAAACATCCATAAAAGGTTGGCAAAGGCCAACCAAACACAAGAAATAATGGACGTTACCATTCCCGCGAAGGCAGGAATCCGGACAATTTTTGCGGTATTATACCCTGGGTATTTAGCCACAAAAAATATGAAGCGCATATAGAAAGATTAAAGACTTACTTTATCTTTTTTGTTAGTGTGCCTGTCACCGGTCGTGGTCGATAAAATGTCTACAAATGGAGTAATACAAACATGTGCGGTATTGTGGGAGCAGTTGCTGAACGAGATGTCGTTCCAATTCTTATTGAAGGTTTAAAGCGACTGGAGTATCGAGGCTATGATTCTGCCGGTGTGGCCGTTGTGGATAACACGGGTTGTATCCACCGGGTACGGATGCCGGGTAAAGTGGCCGAGCTTGAAAAACAAACCAATAAAGAAAACCTCAATGCACATTCAGGTATTGCCCATACTCGTTGGGCGACGCACGGTGAGCCCACACAAAATAATGCACATCCACATGTCTGCCGTAAGTCGGTTGCGGTTGTGCATAACGGTATTATTGAAAATCACGAAGAGCTGCGAACAGCACAAACTAAAGCCGGTTTTGAATTTACATCAGACACCGATACCGAAGTGATTGTCCACCAGATTTATGAACACCATATTAATCAGAAAAAAGATTTATTAACGGCTGTAAAAGAAACCGTCACAGAACTTGATGGTGCCTATGGTCTAGGTGTTATCAGTAATACTGAACCAGGACGGCTCGTTGCTGCTCGCAGTGGTAGTCCTTTGGTGATTGGGGTAGGGATTGGGGAATATTTTATTGCT
>JALXDW010000478.1 GCA_027070385.1 Chromatiales bacterium | reverse complement strand
TTTTATTGAACCAGATCCCCATCTTCACGTGAATAATAACCCAAGCCTGAATAAGCGAGAGCTTTTTTTCTGCTAGCAAGGCGAAGGGGAATTTGGAGCGCGGAGCGTACACCAGTACGTGAGCACCCAATATTTCCCGACAACGCCGCTAGCAAGAAAAAGATCCGCTTGTTTAGTTAGCAGCTACGTGCTCTACAAACCGCATCATATTGCAAGTGTAACCGTATTCATTGTCGTACCATGAAACAACCTTAACGAATGTACCATCCAATGCAATACCCGCTTCCGCATCAAAAATTGATGAAAAACCAACGCCACGGAAATCAGTTGAAACAACTTTTTCATCTGTGTAACCCAGAGTACGACTCATGTCACCCGATTCTGAAGCGGCTTTCATGGCTTTACAGATATCTTCGTATGAAGCTTCTTTGTCCAATTCAACAGTTAAGTCAACAACGGACACGTCTGAAGTAGGTACACGGAAAGCCATACCGGTTAATTTGCCATTTAATTCTGGTAATACAACACCTACCGCTTTAGCAGCACCGGTTGAAGATGGAATAATGTTTTCTAAAATACCACGACCACCGCGCCAGTCTTTCATTGAAGGACCATCGACTGTTTTCTGTGTTGCAGTTGCAGCATGTACCGTTGTCATCAGACCACGTTTAATACCCCAGGTATCATTTAATACTTTGGCAACAGGCGCTAAACAGTTTGTTGTGCATGATGCAGCAGAAACAATTTTCTGACCTGCGTATTCAGTGTGGTTAACACCGTATACAAACATTGGTGTACCGTCTTTAGAAGGTGCAGATTGAACAACTTTACCTGCGCCTGCATCGATATGCTTCTGACAGCTTTCTTCAGTAAGGAAGAAACCTGTGCAATCAATAACGATATCGGCTTTCACATCACCCCATTTAAGATCGGCTGGATCACGTTCTGCCGTTAAACGGATTTTTTTACCGTCCACAATCATTGCGCCATCTTCATAACCAACTTCACCTGCAAAACGGCCATGAACAGAATCATATTTCAGCATGTACGCCAGGTAATCCGCATCTAGCAAGTCATTAATACCCACAATTTCAATATCGCTGAATTCATTATAAACAGCACGGAATACCATGCGCCCAATACGGCCAAAACCGTTAATACCGACTTTAATTGTCATTGTTACTTCCCCTTACAAAGTTAAAAATTTTTAAATCAAAACTAAAATCTACCGCCAAGCCACCGAAGTTGCCAAAAGAATATAAAAGCAACCGGCCGCCCTGGTGGTTAAAAGTGTTTTACATAACGGATTCAACTGCCTTAACAACATTTTCAACAGTGAAACCAAATTCTTTAAATAACTGGTCTGCAGGTGCTGATTCACCAAAGTGGTCAATACCCACAACCGCATCTGCGTATTTGTACCAAGCTTCGGTCACAGCCGCTTCGACAGCAACAGTAGGTGTACCTTTACTTAATACTGACGCTTTATAGGCATCGTCCTGTGCTTCAAAAACATTGGTTGATGGCATAGAAACCACACGAATGTTTTTTCCTGACATTGCTTCGGCCGCTCCCATTGCAAGCTGAACCTCTGAACCTGTGGCAATAATCACTGCGTCTGGTGTACCATCACAATCTTTAAGAATGTAACCACCTTTGGCAATATCAGCAATCTGCGCATCAGTACGTGTTTGATGAGGTAATCCCTGACGTGAGAAAATCAGGCACGAAGGGCCATCTTTACGTTCAGCTGCCTGCTGCCAGCATACCGCAGATTCAACTGCATCACATGGACGCCATACAGCCATGTTAGGAATCATACGTAATGTAGGAATCTGCTCGACAGGCTGGTGAGTCGGACCATCTTCACCCAGACCAATTGAGTCATGTGTGTAAACGAAGATGCTTTGAATTTTCATCAATGCAGCCATACGCAAAGCGTTACGTGCATATTCTGAGAACATCAGGAATGTTGCGCCGAACGGAATTAAACCACCGTGTAACGTCATGCCATTCATAATGGCCGACATCGCAAACTCACGTACACCATAGTTAACATAATTGGCTTCTTCATTGTTGATCATCGGTTTATACCCTGACCACTCGGTTAGGTTAGAACAACCCAGATCAGCCGAACCACCAAACATTTCAGGTAACATGGGTGAATAAGCTTCGATAGACGCTAATGATGCCTGGCGGGTTGCCGGGCTTTTTGCTTCTGCATTAACGGAAGCGATGTATTCTGCAGATTTGGCAGCCCAATCCGCAGGTAAATCACCTGCCATACGACGTTCATATTCAGCAGCCAATTCAGGGAAAGCCGCTTTATACGCTGCGAATTTTTCATTCCATGCCGCTTCTGCTTTTGCACCTTTTTCTTTGGCGTCCCAACCGGCATAAACATCAGCAGGTACTTCGAAAGGACCATGATCCCAACCTAATGCGGCTTTGGTTAAATTAATTTCTTCTTCACCTAATGGTGCACCATGACAAGCATGTGAGCCTGCCTTATTCGGTGAACCAAAACCAATGGTTGTTTTGCAACAAATCATGGTCGGTTTGTCTGTCATGGCTTTTGCCATTTCAATGGCTTTTGCAATCGCGTCCGGATCATGGCCATCCACATCCGGGATCACATGCCAGCCATAAGATTCAAAACGTTTGGGTGTATCATCAGAGAACCAGCCTTCAACGTGGCCATCAATAGAAATACCGTTGTCATCCCAGAATGCAATCAGTTTACCCAGCCCCAAAGTACCGGCCAATGAACAGGCTTCGTGAGAAATACCTTCCATTAAACAACCGTCACCCAGAAATACATAAGTATGATGGTCAACAATGTCGTGACCTTTCTGGTTAAATTGGCCGGCCAATGCTTTTTCTGCAATCGCCATACCCACGCCATTGGTGATCCCCTGACCTAGTGGGCCAGTTGTGGTTTCAACACCCGGTGCATAACCGTACTCAGGGTGGCCGGGAGTTTTGGAATGCAACTGACGAAACTGTTTTAAATCATCAATCGAAAGATCGTAGCCAGTCAGGTGTAACAATGAGTAAATCAGCATGGAGCCATGGCCGTTCGACAGAATAAAACGATCACGATTACTCCAGTTAGGATTAGCCGGATTGTGGTTCAGGTTATCATTCCACAATACTTCAGCAATATCAGCCATTCCCATGGGGGCCCCCGGGTGACCTGAATTAGCTTTTTGCACTGCATCCATACTTAAAGCACGGATAGCGTTAGCGAGTTCTCTACGTGATG
>JALXDW010000477.1 GCA_027070385.1 Chromatiales bacterium | reverse complement strand
TATTGTGGCAACCTGTGCTGCATGTTGGTTGGCAACACGTGAAACCAAAGAACGTTTAAATGCCGATGAAGAATTGATGAAAGAAACCAATGAAGCATTGGCCGCAGGTGGTCTTGAGGTTAAAGCGAACCAGAATGTTCGTCATATGGTTGAAGTTTTAATCGAAGATTTTGGGTTTGATGAGTTAGGTAAACACGTTAAAAAACCATTAGATGGTATCAAGATTGCGGGTTATGTTGGTTGCCAAACCAACCGTCCATTTGGTATTCATGGTGAATCGTTTGAAAACCCAAAATATTTAGACAAGCTGGTCGAAACAATGGGTGCTGAACCGGTTGAAAACTACGACAAGAAGGTTTCTTGCTGTGGTGGTGCATTAGCATTCTCCGAACCTGAAAAATCACAAGCCTTAATCAAGGATATTATTGAAGCGGCTTATGATGGTGGTGCAGATATGATAGTGACACCTTGTCCGGTTTGTCAGTTGAATGTTGAAGCCTATCAAAATGACATTAATGCGAAATACAAAACCAAATTCAATATGCCGGTTGTGTATTATTCAACATTAATGAGTGTGGCTTACGGTAAAGACCGCAAACAAGCCGGTTTGGATGGGCAAATCATCACACCTAAACAACTGGAAGATATCGCTAAATAATTCTTTCCATTGTTTGATGCATAAAAAAAACCGCTTATTCGTAAGCGGTTTTTTTATGTACAGATTTTGTGGTCAATGGGTTGAAAAATAGGTTATAATTTAACCAATACTTGAGTGGTAACTTCTATGATGTTGTATTCTATAGAGTTTTAAGTAAATTCATTTGATATTTTGAACAAAGAAGGTTGCCAAGTGACGGCTGTTTTAATCAGGGTGTCCAGTATTCAATAGCTTGGCTCGTTAACCGGATGGGGTTAATGAGGGCTTAACTATAGCAAAAAGAGCTTCATTTTTTCTTCCCCTCCGCCAAATAATAAGGTTTTAAGCAGGACTAAAACTTTAGCCGTTATTTGGTTACTTAAAAGAATAATAATCGGTTGTATCCAAATAACAATAAACATTTGTGTTTACCAGAGGAAATAAATCATGAGCAAAAAGATCGTAATCATTGTGAATCTTGGCTTTTTTTGGCTGTTGAGTGCCATGTCCTTGCCAGCTTATTCATCATCACCAAACCAGATTAACTGGGCTGGCTGTGGTATTACCAAAAAAGCCTTTATGAAAGAACTGGCAAAAGCCTATGAAAAAAAGACGGGGATAAAAGTAAATATCAGCGGTGGGGGAGCGACCAAGGGGATCCGTAACGCAACAAAAGGAACGATTGATATTGGTGGAGCTTGTCGTGTTGCAATGGAAAAGCACCCGGAAGAAAGCAATGCCTATCAAATTCCGGTTGCCTGGGATGCACTGGCGGTAATCGTGCATAAGAATAACCCGGTGGACAGCATCACTTTTGAACAACTTCAGGGTGTTTATCTGGGCAAAATTAAAAACTGGAAAGAATTGGGTGGCAGTAATATGCCTATCGAATTGTATGTGCGACGTGGCAAGTTTTCCGGGGTCGGGCGAACATTACGTGAGCTGGTATTTGCTAACTACGATCAGACCTTTCCTGCTGCAAAACATCTTGTGAAGTCTTCCGGCCCATTGGAAAAAGGGATTGAAAAAAATCTGGCAGGGATTGGCACCACAGGTATCAGTAGTGCCAAACGTCGTAATGTAAAGGTTTTAAAACTGGAAGGCAAAGCCCCAACTTTCGAGAATATTAAAAAAGGACAGTATTTGTTATATCGTCCACTGTATCTGGTGACAAAAGGGCGTAACAGTTCACCGAAAGTGCGTAAATTTATCAAGTTTGCCTTGAGTCGTGAAGGTATGGCGATTATTCGTAAAGCCGGAACGGTGCCTTATGCCGATGCGATTGGCTTGGTGATGAAGCAGGTTGAACAGGCTGACCGTGCCAGTAAGCGCGGGCTGTATCGAAAATAAAGTATCATCAACAGTTTTTTCAGGACATTAAAAAAGCCCCGAAACCCAGGGCTTTTTTAATGTCTCAACCTGACTGGCAGAGGTGCTATCCTGTATGGATAGCGAGTGGAGCTACTTAATGTATTGGTCAGTCGGATCTTCCTTTTTGGCAAGTTCTTCAGCAATTTTCTTTTTTGCTTCCAGAATTTCCTTACGTTCTTCGACACGTTTTTCGTAGGCATTTTCAACCAGTGGGATAGTATTTTCACCAAACAAAACCTGATGCATTAACATTAAACCAAACGCAATCAATTTGTAATCATCGTTGAGTAACTCATTATATTCATCATCAGGGATTGCATAGACTTTTAGAAAGTTGGGTGATTTCACAAATTCGCGGAATCGATCCACATCATATACCGCAGTAAAGAAAAAATGGAAGCTCTGGGTAGAGGGTTTTCCGATGGTTGGGCCGGATGACTTTTTCTTTAAGATGAGGCGGTAATATTGCCAGTTAAAATCATCATAGTCTTCCAAACCTTGTTCCTTGCGATACTCATCGACTGTGATTTCACGATCTTCATTATGGCCGGTACAATGCGTTTCTTTAACCATAAAGTAATGCTGTTCTTCTTTTTCGGCTTTAAAGGCACGCATATTCAACAACCCAACCGGATAATAACGGCAGGCAGAAGGGCGATCATCATAAACACCACAGCCATTGTCACCATCGAGTAATAAACAAACCGGGTTATCATCTTCAGTGCGAAGTTTAACGCCGGGTAAACCCTGGCCATCAATTTCAAATGGCACGGTGTATTTTTTCAGAAATTCGGTTGAGGTGAGCCCCAGGTTATCTTTCAGACGCAAGATATCATAGGGGGTTAAGGTAATATCGGCCTGCCTGCAGCAAGCGTTAAAGCATGAAATACCTTTGTAACAGCTGAACTTGAATTTATCGCTGCCACTTAAACGTTTTGGCTGAACCGGGCTATTGAAAGGAATATTATCAAAAGGGCCTTGTGTGTCTTCAATACTCATAGTTTTTAATCTCGTTAATGCAACTGTCACTGTGCCTGGCTATGTCAGGACTTACCAGATAAAGAAAATTCAGGGTGACGTATTATACCCTAAAATCGGGATTGGGTTTGCATCAATGGGGGAACTATCTGGAAAAGTCATCTGTTTGTAACATATTGTTTTCTATTGTTTTTCAGAATGTGTAGCCAATACGCAAGCTATAAATAGTTAAATTGGCATCGTAACGGCTATTTGACTGGTCAAAACCGCTATTACTCACCCATTGCACAACGGGTGTGAAATGAAATGTATTTGATAAGGCATGATGGGCATAAATTTCGGCAACGCTGGTATCGCCCTCGCCGGTATTACGGCCACTGTCAGAGAGTGTGGTTTTTGCAACACCAATACCTAAGGTCGTGGTCAAAATAGGATATTCAACGGCAGCACTTAGAAATTGTGCCGCTTGTGAGACTTCCTTATCGGCAAGGCCGAAGCGTATATTCCATTTGCCCTTTCTAACTTTGCCATCAATAGAAGTATAAAAGCCGTTATTCGATGTGTTTCCGGTACGTCCATCCAGATAGGCATGATCTGATGAATTTCGCCAGAGCCCGGCACGGATATCCATACCCCAATGATGGCTATGGAATTCTGCGGCAATAAAAGAACCTTTGCCTGTTGCATTCACATCCACAAGTTGTGAGTAGGATTTATCGGGGTTGTCGGCCAGACCGTGTGAGCTGGACAAGAGCAAGGTGACGGCCAGCTTTGATTGAAACTCATAATTGAATGCGGCCCCGATTGCGTAATCCGGTAAGTCAATGGTGGGGTTGTTAACCAGAACAGTTGATATAAACTGGCTGGTTTCATCATTTGCAATCTCGCTGCCATCAATATTGCCAGCGGGATTAATCAACCCGATATTGACACGACCTTGCTGAAAGGGAAAAGAGTAATGCAATTCTGAAACCTGAAAACGCCCCTTGTTATCCTTGTCAGTTGCCGAGCCGGCATCATTGTTCGCTTCACTAATGGTTAACGATACCCCATCAATGCGGGGGCTGGTATTACCTTCAACAAATAAAAACCATTCACTGTTTCCTTTTTTTAAAACAGTGAGTAAATCAAAGGATGTTAGCCATTCATCTTGTATGCGATTATCCGATGTGACTTGCGCAATACTGGTAAAGCCACCTTCTATTGACAGTGCATGAGAGGATTTGATGGTGCCGTGGCGAGGTTCAAGCTCATCATTTGTTGCAAATACATTTGTAGTGATAAAACATAAAGCGAAAATGATAAGGGGTAAACGTAGCCAAGACATTGCTTATTCCAGGGTATAATAAGGGGGGTGTTACAGTTGGGTGCTGTTGTGTTTAACTCGCGGAAAAAACCGGAGCAATATAGACGATAATTGTTCCTGGGTAAAGGGTTTTACCAGGTATTCATCCATGCCAGCAGCAAGGCATTTTTCACGATCACCTTCCATGGCATTGGCCGTCAGCGCAATGATCGGGATGGGGTTTGTTTTAAGTTGTTGTTCATTTTGACGAATGAGTTTGGTTGCGGTGTAACCATCCATTACCGGCATCTGACAGTCCATCAACACGACATCGAAGTTTTTTTGCTTTAATAATTCAATCGTTTGTTTTCCATCTTCAGTGATTTCAACCGTACACCCCAGCTTTTCAAGTACGGTTGAGGCCACCAGCTGGTTCACCTTATTATCTTCTGCCAACAGTACATTCAGGTTGAGCCTGGGGGTTAATATGGATGGTTCTTTTTTGCTGGCTTGGGGTTTGTGTGTTTTGTTAAGTGTCTGACAAAGAGTGTCATATAAAATGTTCATGCGTACCGGTTTGGTTAATAAATGGTAAACCCCTATTTGTTCTAATTGTTGTTTATCGATATCTTCTGCGATGGAACTCAGTATAATTTTGGGTATCCGGGTAAAATTCGGGTCGTTATGAAGTTTGCGGGAGAACTCAATACCGTTCATATTGGGCATCATCATATCTGTAATAATCAAATCGACAGATTTTGCTGTTTGTTTCTCCAGGATATCAAACGCTTGTTGTGCATCGTTTGCGAGAAGGGTGTGCATTCCCCAATGCTGCATTTTATTTTCCAGAATTTCAAGATTGGTGGGGTGGTCATCAACAATGAGCACGGTTTTATTTTGCAAAGTGTTTTTTTCCGAAACTTTCTTGTCTTGGACATCGGGGTTATATTCAAGTTTAACGCTAAACCAGAATGTTGAGCCTTTGCCGGGTGTGGATATAATACCGATATCCCCCTGCATGAGTTGACTGAGTTGCTTGCTGATACTTAATCCCAGTCCGGTGCCGCCATATTGACGTGTTGTCGAGCTATCTGCTTGAGAGAAGGAATCAAATATGGTTCGTTGAGCTTTTTCAGGTATACCAATACCGGTATCAATGACTTCAAAATACAATTCAATACTATTCCGGGTTACCGCTTTTTGTTCAACCTTAACAAGAACTTCACCTTTGGAAGTAAACTTGATGGCGTTGCCTGTCAGGTTAATCAGGATTTGACGTAAGCGTCCCTCATCACCAATAACTCTTTTAGGAAGGTCGGATGGAATTTTAGCGTAAATCTCAAGCCCTTTTTCATGTGCTTTGTCTTTTAGCAGATCTACAACATCCTCAATCATTTCGTGCAGGTTAAAGTCATATTGTTCCAGAATAAGCTTTCCAGCTTCGATTTTTGAAAAGTCGAGAATATCATTAATAATAACAAGCAGTGCTTTCCCTGAACGGTAAATGGTATCAACAAAATGTTTTTGTTTGCTGGTTAACCTAGTGTCGAGAAGAATCTCGGTCATGCCGAGTACACCATTCATCGGAGTACGAATTTCATGGCTCATATTCGCCAGGAATTCACTTTTTGCTTTTGTTGACTCCATTGCTTTTTGAGTAGCTTGGTTGAGTTCAAGGGTGCGCTGGGCAACCTGTTCCTCGAGAATTAAATTATGGTGGCGGAGCTGGCATTGGCGTTTTAGTTGATAGTAACGAATAATAACAATGCAGAATGTCAGAATAAAAACAGCCAGAAAAGAATAATAATATAAACGCTGTTCAGAAAGAGCAGCAGGACTATTCCAGAATTTGTCATTGCTGGCTCCAGCCCACAGATGCCATTTTGAAGGGCCATCAGTAATGTCGAGTTTTAATGTTTCAGAATAAATTAATGCCGGATTACGAATATTGTTTTTCAGATATTTTGTTGAAATCTGCCATGGCCCTGTTTTTCGTGGAGTAATTTGATATTGGTAGTCCATGTTTTGCAACACATAGGTATTGCCTGGTAGTAAATCTTTTAACTGCTGAGTGAGAATGATACCTGATATAAGTCCCTCAAAATGTCCGCTATTATCAGAATAATAGGGAAGTGAATACACTATACCTGAACGATCAGCGTCATCAATTTTATCGGGTTTAAGCATACTATTATCACAGGTAATTACTTCTTCTCCACTGATAGCAGGGTAATTTAACTGTGCAATCTTATTAATGTTTGGCCACTGTTGTTTAAACCAGTTCATCTGTTGTTCAAGTAAATGGTATTCATAAATTTCTGTTTCTTCAAGTGGTGAAGAGGATGCAGTTTTATCAATATTACCGGTTGTGGGTTGATTAACAATAAAGTGATCAAACATATAAAGAGGTGTCCGGTTCTTTATATTGGGAGCCGTGAGAGAAAAATTTTCCTGCAGAATATAAATTTCAGACAGGGAAATATTTTGTACCAGGTTGTTATAAATTTCCTGGATGGTGGTAAGTGAGTCCGGAGATAAACGGTGATGATTCTCGTGAAGTTTGCGTACCCCGGGTAAGCGAGCAATGGTACGCAAGCTTTGATAAAGCTGGCTGAATTTGGATTGCACACGGTGTTGCACGTTGAGAGCAAGCTGGTGTTGCTCCTTAATGTAGTCAGATTTTAAACCTTCAATATGGTTCTGGTACTGGATTTGAACAAAAAATAATAGCAACACGCCAAGAAGAATGACTGGCAGATAGTTCAGTATTTTGGTGTGAGGTTTGTTTATTTCTGTGAATACCATACTCCAATATTATCGGCTGAAAGACGGGGTAATTTAGGAAAATGGCTCAATATTTATAATTGAAGCCGTTATTTCCATGTATTTTGTAAGTGAGTAGCCCGGCTGAAGCCGAGCTACTTTTTTGGTTTATGCTGCTTTGTTGAAATAAGCGGCTAATGCCTCTGCACCACCAATATGTTGGCCATTAATATAGATTTGTGGCACCGTGTTTTCACCGGTAATGGTTTTCAGACTTTTTTCAGTGATATTTTTATTCAATTCAATCACTTCATAGTCCAGACCTTGCTCATCCAATAATTGCTTGGCACGCGCACAATGTGGGCAGTCTTTTTTGGTAAACATGCTGATCGTATCGGGTTTTTTAGCTGCCGGATTAATGTACTCCAGCATGGTATCGGCATCCGACACTTCAAACGGGTCACCGGGGACATTGTCTTCAATGAACATTTTCTCAATCACGCCGTTTTTAACCAGCATGGAATAGCGCCATGAACGTTCACCAAAGCCCAGGTCACTCTTGTCGACCAACATGTCCATACCACGAGTGAATTCACCATTTCCATCCGGGATAATGGTTATGTTGTCTGCATCTTGATCCTGTTTCCAGGCATTCATCACAAAAGTGTCGTTGACCGAAATACAAATAATATCGTCAACACCATTAGCGTGAAATGTTTTTGCCAGTTCATTATAACGTGGCAAGTGGCTGGATGAGCAGGTTGGTGTGAATGCACCCGGCAAGCTGAATACCACCACGGTTTTATTGGCAAAAAGTTCATCGGTTGTGACATCTTTCCATTCGTTATTGTCACGGGTGTGGAATGTAACACTGGGGATTTTTTGACCTTCTTTATTGCTTAACATCGTATTTTACCTCTGTTTTGATAATGATTAATTAACGGATGAAAAGCATTTTAGGGGTTATTTAATGATAAATAAATTTGATTAAATCTATTATATTGATATATTTAAACTATCGATGTAATGGGCTGAATTTTATGCATCTACCAACAATAAAACAGTTACGCTATTTAGTGATGTTGAATGAAACCAGGCATTTTGGCAAAGCGGCTAAAGCCTGCTTTGTTTCACAGCCTGCTTTCAGTGTTGCTATCAAGGAGCTGGAAACATTGCTGAATGTTCAGCTGGTTGATCGAACGAATAAAAGCGTCACCATTACGGCCATCGGGCAGCGCATTATTCAACAGGCACAGTTGTGTTTACGAGATGCGGAAGGGCTGCTTGAAATTGCCAGGGATTATCAGTCTCCACTGACAGGGATACTTAAAATGGGGGTTATCCCGACGATTGCCCCGTTTTTGCTACCAAAGGTTATGCCTAAAATTCGCAAGCAATTCCCCAAGCTGGAACTGTATTTCAAGGAAGATCAGACCGAGAAAATTTATCATCAGCTGATGTCCGGTGAACTGGATATTTTATTGCTTGCTTTGCCTTATGAGCTGAAAAATACAGAGCAAATCAGTTTGTTTAAAGACAAATTTATGCTGGCGAGTCGGATTAACAGTCAGTTGGTTAAGCCAGACAATTATAAATTCAGTCAACTGAATAGCGAGAGTATTTTATTGCTCGAAGAAGGCCATTGTTTGCGTGATCATGCGTTGTCAGCCTGTAAATTACGCAAGCCGGAAAAAATCAGTCGCTTTAGTGCCAGCAGTTTATTTACTTTGGTTCAAATGGTTGACAGTGATTTAGGCATCACCTTTTTACCTGAAATGGCACTGGGTTCGGCCTTGTTGCGAGGGACAAAAATCAAACTGACGCCCTTGCAGGAAAACAGTTATCGTGAGATTGGTCTGGTCTGGCGCAAAGGCAGTGCCCGTTCGGATGAATTCAGGCAATTAGCCGAGTTTATACATCCTTAATATTCAAAGGCTTAGCACATCTATAGCCTTATAAATTACCTTAATATTCCTTGTATATAGAGTACTGTATAGTTGGCGTACTTTTTTATTGATGCTGGAGCTGTGGTAACGAATCCTTCCAGTATTGACTGAATTTTAAAAAATGTGTCGCCTGCTGCCGTATCAGCGGTGGGGTGTGACCAACAAACGAGGATACACAGGATGATTAAACCAATAGGCTCTGACGAGCTACAACCACGTTTCGTTTATGACGTTGCCGAGCATGACAAACTGACAAAAGAAGCTGAATCACTGCCATCGGTTGTGATCAGTTCACAAGCGGCCGGTAATGCGGTCATGATGGGGGGCGGTTATTTTAATCCACTGAAAGGTTTTATGAATATTGCGGATGCTATGGGTGCCGCAGAAAAAATGACTTTGACAGACGGTTCATTCTTCCCTGTACCCGTTATGTGTCTGTTAGAAAATGCCGATGCTATTGCCGATGCAAAACGTATTGCATTGCGTGACCCGAATGTGGATGGTAATCCCGTGATTGCTATTATGGACGTTGAAGCGATAGAAACGGTTTCTGATGAGCAAATGAAAATCATGACCGATAAGGTTTATCGCACAGACGATATGGAACACCCCGGTGTTGCTGCATTTAACAGCCAGGGGCGTATTGCAGTTTCAGGCCCGATTCAGGTTTTAAACTTCAGCTACTTCCAGACTGAATTCCCGGATACATTCCGTACTGCTGTTGAAATTCGTAATGAGATTAAAGAACACGGCTGGAAAAAAATCGTTGCTTTCCAGACACGTAACCCGATGCACTTAGCGCATGAAGAGCTTTGTCATATGGCAATGGAACGTTTGGGTTGTGATGGTCTGGTGATTCATATGTTGCTTGGTAAACTCAAGCCCGGTGATATCCCTGCACCTGTACGTGATGCGGCTATCCGCAAAATGGTTGAACTGTACTTCCCACCTAATAGCGCAATGGTAACCGGTTACGGTTTCGATATGCTGTATGCCGGCCCACGTGAAGCCGTACTGCATGCTTATTTCCGTCAAAACATGGGTGCAACACACTTTATTATTGGTCGTGACCATGCCGGTGTGGGTGACTACTACGGTGCATTCGATGCACAAACCATTTTTGATGACGAAGTGCCAAAAGGTGCATTGGAAATTGAAATCTTCAAGGCCGACCACACGGCCTGGTCGAAGAAACTGAATAAAGTTGTGATGATGTGTGAAGCACCGGATCATGAAAAAGACGACTTTGTTCTATTATCCGGTACCAAGGTACGTGAAATGTTAGGTAAGGGAGAAGCGCCACCTAAAGAATTTTCACGCCCTGAAGTGGCTAAAATTCTGATTGACTATTATCAATCGCTTTAAGAGTTAACCACGCTAAAAAAGGCCGAAGTGATATAAATTGCTTCGGCCTTTTTTATGTGGTGCTGGAAACAAACATGTTACACTTTTAATTTGTGTACATTCGGGATATGTAAAATGCGAATAGTGGTTTTATGTCTGTCACCTTCACGTGGTGGTCTTGAACTCTATGCACTGGAAGAAATTCGGCAGCTTACACAGCGTGGGCATGAGTGTTTTGCTGTTGTTACGCCCGGAAGTTATCTGCAATCTGTTCTGGAAAAAGAAAAAATTTCTTATGCTACTTTAACGTTGTCGTTTAAAAGGTTACCGCTGTTTGCCGCCAGGAAGCTGGCTTTAATTCTTAAAGAATTTAATGCCGATATTCTGCATTTTCACTGGGGCAAAGATTTATACCTTGCCTCTCTTGCAAAATTTATGGC
>JALXDW010000476.1 GCA_027070385.1 Chromatiales bacterium | reverse complement strand
TGATTTCCGTTGGGATGGTAAAGTTATACAGGAAGACAGTTTTACTGAAGGTGCAGAAGAATCGGTGATGTCTTTGCCGGGCAAGTACAGCATCGAAGCATATGCAAATATTGAAAATGAGAAGCAAGGGGTTAACACCCTTGTTTATGACATGGTCGACAGCGTCAGTGTTGGCCAGGCCGGACAACCGATGACGTTAAATCTGACCAATGCTGGTCAGGCTAAAATGTCTGAAGTGTTAAAGATAATGTAGTTGTTAATGATTGTTAACAACCATTTATATATAAGTCGTTATTAAAGGAGAAAAATTATGCCATTTCGCTCAGCACTCAGTGGTATTAATGCCGCCGCACAGGATTTACGTGTCATAGGTAACAACGTTGCCAATGCCAGTACTACCGGTTTTAAAACATCACGTGCAGAATTTGCCGATGTCTATGCTGCGTCGGATGGTGCTGCATCGAATGCGATTGGTGCGGGGGTACGTTTATCCGGGGTTAGTCAGCAATTCGGTCAGGGTAATATTGAATTTACAGATAACAAACTGGATTTGGCTGTCAATGGTCGTGGGTTTTTTGTTCTGGATGATAATGGTTCACGCTTATATACTCGTGCCGGTTCTTTCCAGGTTGATCGGGATGGTTTTGTCGTGAATGCCTCTGCCGATAAACTAGTCGTTAACAATGCTGATGAGAATGGTGAAATTTCAGGTGCAGTTGGTCCATTGCGTTTAGACCGTTCCAATATTGTGCCAAAAGCAACAACACGGATTGATGTGGGTTTAAATCTGGACAGTTCAGAAAAACCACCAGCAACATTACCATTTAATCCTGAAGTCCCTTCATCGTTTACCCACTCAACTTCTTTAACGGTATATGATTCTTTAGGTGCCCCGCATTTATCGACCATGTATTACATTAAAGATGCAGAGCCTGGAAGCTGGACCACACATTTATTTGTTGATGGTAAAGATGCAAAAGGTGCAACAGCACCCCCGTTTACTGGCGACAAGTTGAAGTTTAACGGTGCAGGTGGTTTGGAATCCATCAATGGTGTATCGGCTCCACCGGGAGAATTGACTTACAGTGGGATTGAAATGGGTTCGGGATCAGAACCACTGAATGTGATTCTTAACTTACTGGGTCCAACACCAACTACACAGTTTGGTACCAAGTTTTCTGTCAGTGCATTAACCCAGAATGGTTATACGTCCGGGCGTTTAAGCGGTATCGATATTGATGATACCGGTATTGTACGTGCCCGATACAGTAATGGTCAGACCAGAACCTTAGGGCAAGTTACGTTGGCGGACTTTTCCAACCCGCAAGGTTTACGTCAACTGGGTAATACCAACTGGGCAGAAAGTTTTGCGTCAGGTGTGCCGCTAGTGGGTACCCCGGGCTCTGGTAGTTTAGGTCAATTACAATCCGGTGCATTAGAAGGCTCAAATGTTGATTTAACTGGCCAGCTTGTGAACATGATTAAAGCACAACGCAACTTCCAGGCAAATGCTCAGGTCATTACAACCGCTGATACGGTTACACAAACCATTATTAACATACGTTAAGTTTAGTTAGGGGTAGAGCGCATTATGGATAGAATGTTATATGTTGCAATGAGCGGTGCTAAGCAGAACATGTTAGCACAGGCACACAATGCAAATAACATGGCGAATGTCAGTACGACAGGTTTTAAAGCCGATCTGGCTGCAGCGCGTAGTATGCCATTATTTGGTAATGGTTTTCCAACACGGGTCTTTTCAATGACAGAACGTGAAGGAACGGATTTTAATCCGGGTGCCATTCAAACAACCGGTCGGGCTCTGGATATAGCAATTAAAGGTGAAGGATTTATTGCTGTACAAGGTAAAGATGGCAATGAAGCCTATACTCGTGCCGGTGAGTTGCGGGTAACGGCAACAGGTCTACTGGAAACAAGCAATGGTTTGGCTGTTATGGGGGAGGGTGGCCCCATCTCTATTCCACCAGCAAAACGTATAGAGATTGCTTTGGATGGTAGTATCAGCGTTATTAATCAAACCAAGGGTTCGGAAGTTGCCAATGTTATTGACCGTATTAAATTGGTTAACCCGGATTTAAAAGACGTTAGTAAAGGTCATGATGGACTCTTCCATGTTGGTGACAATGAAGTATTGCCAGCAGATGCGGAAGTTGAAGTGATATCGGGTGCGTTAGAAGGTAGTAATGTCAATATTGCTTCTGAACTGGTTAATATGATTGAACTTGCTCGGCAGTTTGAGATGCAGGTAAAAATGATGAAAACAGCTGAAGATAACGATGAATATGCAATGCGTTTAATTAACATTGCTTAGGGTATTTGAAAGTTTATCGATACCCTTGAATGATTTAATCAACATTATTTGGAGTAAAGCTAATGGGTCAGCCATTATGGATTGCTAAAACAGGTCTGGATGCACAACAAAACAGGTTGTCTACCATTTCGAATAATCTTGCCAATGTGAATACCACCGGTTTTAAACGTGCGCGGACTATTTTTGAAGATTTAATTTATCAAAACGTACGTCAACCGGGTGGCCAGAGCAGTCAGGAAACAGAGTTACCTTCAGGGTTGGCTTTGGGTACGGGTGTGCGTACAGTTGCGACACAAAAATTATATCAACAGGGTAATTTGCTGCAAACTGCGAACCCATTTGATATGGCAATAGAAGGTCGTGGTTTTTTTCAGATTCTTTTACCGAATGGCAATATTGGCTACACCCGTAATGGAGAATTCCAGGTAAGTGCTGATGGGCAAATAGTGAATTCATCCGGTTACCGTTTGCAGCCGGATATTAATATCCCTGCCAATTCATTAAGTGTCACTATTGGTATTGATGGAACCGTATCCGTCACTCAGCCTGGTAATGCGATTCCAACCCAGGTGGGTACTATCCAGTTGGCAGATTTTATTAATCCTGGTGGCTTGCAGTCATTGGGTGGAAATTTATTAGGTGAAACGGGAGCAAGTGGAGCTGCACAGGTTGGTTCACCTGATTCCCTCAGCTTTGGTAGTCTGGTACAGGGGTCACTTGAAAGTTCAAACGTCAATGTAGTGGAAGAACTTGTGAACATGATTGAAACACAACGGGCTTACGAAATGAATTCAAAAGCTATCTCAACTGCAGACCAGATGTTGCAGTATGTCAATAATAATTTGTAACCTGACAGCGTGGACATAATATTAAAATGAAAAAATTAATTAAAACAGTCTGGATTATTATTTTAATGAGTACTGTTTCTGCCTGCTCGTTAG
>JALXDW010000475.1 GCA_027070385.1 Chromatiales bacterium | reverse complement strand
ATTTTCGACCCGGCGTATGGCATTTTCATAGTCAGCCTCGCGGAATAGAATACAGAATTCTTCTCCACCAAAGCGCACGACCATATCGTCGGCAAAGGCGTGATCAAGCATGACGCCCAGATCAGCAAGTACATGGTCGCCGGTAATATGCCCCAGGCTGTCGTTAATATGCTTAAAGTGGTCGATATCAATCAGAATACCCCAAATCGGGTCATGGGATTCACGTAGATAATTTTCACCATTATCAAGCAGATAGCGCTTGCTGCGCACCCCGGTCAGGCTGTCGGTGGCAGCGATCCAACGCATGGTTTCGGCTTGCAGCTTGAGTGCATTGTATTGGTGTTTTATCAATAATAAGGCGCGTACCCGTGCAATCATGACCTGTTCAATAAGGGGTTTGGTCACAAAGTCATTGGCTCCGGCATGGAAGACTTCAACCTGGGTTTGTTCGTCATCGCTGCTGGTTAATACCAGTACGGGTAATTCTTGTTGTGAGTGGTGTAATTTGACTCGAATAGCATGTAATAAGTCACCTCCAGTCATTTTACCCATTAAGTAGAAGTCGGTAATGACCAGATCAAAATCATTGACGCCATTGTCCTCATTCGATACGAGAATGGTCAGGCCTTCTTCAGCGGTTTGTACATGCGTGACTTTTAGTCCCTGTTTTTCCAGCATTTTTATAGTGACAGTGGCAGCGGTTTTACTGTCTTCAACATACAGAATGTTGCCCACTAATCCGGAATTTCGTTGCATAAAAGAACGAATAAAACTGCCGAAGGCTTTATAACCGTCGGATTTATCAAAGTAGTCGGTCACACCGGCTTCAAAGCCTTCGCGTAACAGCCGCGAATCGGCATCACCGGATACCACGATAACCGGGGTGTAAGTGTGCTTGTTGGAATCACGAATGGTGCGACTTAAACCCAGACCGTCCATGTCAGGCAGCAGCAATGCGGTGGTGATCAGGTCAAAATGTTTGTTTTCCAGTTCAGCCAGTGCAGCTTCGGCCGATTCAACACCGATGACTTCAGTATGGGTTAACTCTTCTTTTAGCATACGAGTTAACAGGGTGCGTGAGACGGATGAACCGTCGACGATCATGATTCTTTTAACTTTTTCAGGCATATTTTAAGAGGCTATTTACTGCATGGATTATTATAAATAAATTATCTTACAGTTTAGCTTAAATAATTCATTATGTTGGTTCAATTTCGCGCAAATGGCGTTCGACAGCAACCCAGGAGCCTACCAGCCCCAGCAGAATACTGCCTCCTATCAGCCAAAGGCTGCTGTTGAAGTCGATAACTTGCATTGAAAACTGGCTTTCATAGGACTGGGTCAACGCCTCGATCGGGCCGCTGAGTAATAATAGTGATGTGATCACCAAAAACAGGGCAATAAAACCACCGAACAGGCCATACCAGAAACCGGTATAAAGAAAGGGGCGGCGAATAAAGCGGTCGGTGCCGCCAATGAGTTTGATAATAACGATTTCATCGCGACGGTTTTGTATGGCAAGCCGGATGGTATTACCAACAACCAGTAATACTGCCAGAGCCAATAGTGCCGCCAGAATGATCACGCCACGGCGGATAATATCCATAATGCTGTACAGCCGTTTTATCCATTGCATATCCAGTTGGGCAATATCAACATAGGGTTTTTGTTGTAACACTTCAAGCAGTTGCTGCATGGCCCGAGTATTCGACAAAGCATTGGATTGTGACACCGATGGTTGAACTACAATAACGGCTGGCAAAGGGTTTTTTTCCAGTGCTTTTAAAGCATTACCAAAACCGGATAAACGTTTGAATTCCTGTAAAGCCTGTTCGCGGGAAATATAACGTACCTTGCTGATTTGCGGCATGCCTTTTAACTGTTTAATCAGTTGTTTTGCCTGTGTATCGCTAGTGGATTTTTTCAGGAATAATGAAATTTGTGCGGCACTGTCGATGTCACCACTGATGCTTTGCATGTTCTTTAAAATAATATGCAGGCCGGTTGGCAAGGCAAGCGCAATACCGATAACGGCGGAGGTCATTAATAGTGAAAAGGGGCTGCGGGTCAGCTGCCCAAGGCTGTAAAAGAACACCTGCAAGTGTCTTAATAAATAAGTATGCAGCCAGTTGCTCATGTTAATACGTGCCTGATGTTTGAGCGGTTGTTGCACCTGAATCATGACTGAGACGGGCATTTTTTAAGGTTAAAACACGATAAGGTAAATGCGTGATCAGGTCGATATCATGGCTGGCTATCAATACGGTAACGCCAACCTGTGAAAATTGTTCGAAGATACTCATAATTTCACGTGACAGTTCCGGGTCGAGATTACCGGTGGGTTCATCGGCCAGCAGTAAAGGGGGTTTGTTGACAACCGCGCGCGCAATGCCCACCCGTTGCTGTTCACCCCCTGACAGGGTAATGGGGTAAGCCCGTTCTTTATTTAACAGCCCGACCTTGTCGAGCGAGGCGCGTACTTTTTTACCAATTTCCTGGTGTGATAAACCCCGTATGACCAGAGGCAAGGCCACGTTATCAAACACAGTACGGTCAAACAGTAACTGGTGATCCTGAAATATCATGCCGATGTCACGGCGATGATAGGGAATTTTGCGTCGTGAAATTTTTGCCAGGTTCAGGCCATTAACAATCACCTGACCACGGCTGGCGCGTTCAATTAATGCTATCAATTTAAGTAAGGTACTTTTACCCGCACCGGAATGTCCGGTTAAAAACGCCATTTCACCGGGTGATAAATGAAAATTAATATCCTGCAAGGCATCGTAACCGCCAGGATAACGTTTGGATGCGTGGCTGAATCGAATCATGGTAATTTATTATTATTCATTTAGGCGTGGCATCACTGCTGGTTTCATTACTAAAGAGTGCCTGAATGAACTCATCGGCATCAAACACGCGCAGATCATCAATGCCTTCGCCTACACCGATAAAACGAATCGGTAATTTTAATTTTTGGGCAATGGAAAAAATCACTCCACCTTTGGCTGTGCCATCGAGTTTGGTCAGGCAAATACCGGTTAAATTAACCGCCTGATTAAATTGTTCTGCCTGATTCAATGCGTTTTGTCCGGTGCTGGCATCGACGACCAGTAAGGTTTCATGCGGTGCATTCGGGTCGATTTTTTTTAATACCCGAATAACTTTTTTAAGCTCATCCATTAAATGTGACTGGGTATGCAAGCGGCCGGCTGTGTCGGCAATCAGTACATCAATATGACGTGATTTGGCAGGTTCAACAGCATACAAACTGA
>JALXDW010000474.1 GCA_027070385.1 Chromatiales bacterium | reverse complement strand
GTGTGATTGAAGATGCCAAATTTAAAACATATGGCTGTGGTTCAGCGATTGCATCCAGCTCACTATTAACCGAGTGGGTGAAAGGTAAAACACTGGACGAAGCATCCGAAATTAAAAACTCTGAAATTGCGGAAGAACTTGAATTGCCACCGGTCAAAGTACATTGTTCTGTTTTAGCAGAAGATGCGATTAAAGCCGCAGTACAGGATTATAAGTCAAAACAAGCTAAATAATTTCAGACGATGAGTATTACATTAACGGAAAAAGCAGCTGAACACGTAAAAGAATTCTTTGCTAATCGCGGCAAAGGGGTCGCTTTGCGCCTGGGTGTTAAAACTACCGGTTGTTCCGGTATGGCCTATGTAATGGAATTTGCAGATAGCATTGAAGATACGGATGAAGTGTTTGAATCACACGGTGTAAAAGTCATCGTCGATAAAAAAAGTCTTATTTATCTGGCGGGTACCGAGCTTGATTACACTAAAGAAGGATTAAATGAAGGTTTTCAATTCAATAATCCAAATGTAAAAGACAGCTGTGGTTGCGGCGAAAGCTTTACCGTTTAAGTTACTTCTGGCCATATTTAATCATGACCTCGTTACCGGGAAGCGAACTGTTCACTCAAAATCATTTTGAGTTGTTTGCTTTACCGGTTTCTTTTGATATTGACCTTCAATTACTATCCGAGAATTTCAGAAATTTACAACAAAATGTGCATCCAGATCGTTATACCAATGCATCTGATCAGGAAAAACGTTTGTCGGTTCAGCGCGCGGCACAGATTAATGAAGCGTACCAGGTTCTAAAATCACCACAACGTCGAGCACGTTATATTCTTGAACAACAAGGTGTGGTTTTTGATGAACAGGCCAATCCGGTAATGGATCCGCTGTTTCTGATGCAACAAATGGAACTGCGTGAAGCACTTTCTGAAGTGAAGTCGAAAGACGATCCGGGTTCTGCACTTGAAAAAATAGTGGCTGATTTAAAACTTGCCCGATCAGAGGTTCTGCAAAAACTGGCAGAGCAACTAAATACCCCTGAAACGGCAGATTTGGATAAAGCCAGCCAGCTCACACATGAATTACAGTTTCTCGATAAATTGCAGTCTGAAACAGAGATGATTGAAGAAGAGTTACTGGACAGTTTGTAGTAAAATACCTCTAACTTTAGTCAGTCGATAACATTCTATATGGCATTAATACAAATAAGCGAACCCGGCCAATCCAGTAAACCGCATGAACGTAAACTTGCAGTAGGGATTGATTTAGGGACAACCAACTCACTGGTAGCAACAGTACGCAGTGGTAAGGCGGTTACATTACCGGATGAAAAGGGTGAGCATTTGCTACCGTCAGTTGTGTACTATGCCAAAGATAAAAGCATCCTTGTTGGCACTGCAGCAAAACAACATAAAATCACAGACCCTTTGAACACGATTACTTCGGTCAAACGTTATATGGGACGTAGTCTGGAAGATATTAAAGCCAAAGAATCCCCTTTACACTATGAGTTTGTACAAACCGACTCGAATGTTCCCAGAATTAAAACCCAGGCTGGTAATGTCAGTGCTATTGAAGTATCAGCGGAAATCCTGTCTGTATTAAAGCAACGGGCCGAGTTAAGTTTGGGAGATGAACTGACTGGAGCTGTGATCACTGTCCCGGCATATTTTGATGATGCACAACGTCAGGCAACCAAAGATGCAGCCCGATTGGCCGGTTTAAATGTATTACGTTTAATTAACGAACCCACCGCTGCGGCGGTTGCTTATGGTCTGGATAAAATATCCAACGGTGTGATTGCCGTTTATGATTTAGGTGGAGGCACGTTTGATATTTCAATTTTACGAGTTACCCAAGGTGTCTTTGAAGTGCTGGCAACGGCCGGAGATACCGCATTGGGGGGCGACGATTTTGATAATGTCATTGCCAACTGGATTAAACAGCAACTGGATCTGGATGCTGATATTGATAAATCATTACGTAACCAGATTACTCATGCGGCCTGTCAAGCAAAACAAACGTTAACAACCGAACGCTCAGCTGATATTACGATCAAGTTTCCAGACAAAGAAGCAACATTGACACTCAGCCGAGAACAACTTAACAGCTTAATCGACCCGTTAATTAAAAAAACATTATTACCTTGCCGACGTGCATTACGCGATGCGCAGGTTGAGCTTGAAGAAATTAAAGCTGTCGTTATGGTGGGTGGCTCTACCCGTGTGCTACGTGTGCGTGACAAGGTTGGTGAATTCTTCCAGCAACAACCGATGGTGGATAGTAACCCCGATACGGTCGTTGCGCTTGGGGCAGAGATTCAGGCTGATGTGCTTGTCGGTAACAAAGCCGAAAGTGATCTGTTATTGCTGGATGTTGTGCCTCTGTCTCTGGGACTGGAAACCATGGGTGAACTGGTAGAAAAAATTATTCCACGTAACACTACGATACCCGTCACTCGCGCACAGGATTTTACCACCTACAAAGATGGTCAAACAGCCATGTCGATTCATGTGGTGCAAGGTGAACGGGAGCTGGTTTCAGATTGTCGTTCACTTGGACGATTTTCTTTAAAAGGTATTCCACCTTTAGTGGCAGGTTCAGCAAGAATCCGGGTTACTTTTGAAGTGGATGCCGATGGTCTACTGCATGTTTCTGCACGCGAAGAAACAACCGGTGTTGAAAGTGGTATTGAAGTTAAACCTTCGTATGGTTTAACCGATAGTGAAATTGAAAAAATGCTGCTTGATTCCATGGAACATGCTGAAGAAGATATTGCGGCACGTATGTTACATGAGCAACAGGTAGAAGCGGACCGAGTACTTGAAGCATTGGCCGCAGCCCTGGAGGACGATGGTGACATATTGTCTGAACAGGAAAGACAGAAGATTGATGCCGCAGCACAGCAACTGGCTAAAATTAAAACCGGTAACGATGATCGTGCAATCAAACAGGCCATGCAGGAACTGGATAAAGTGGCTGAAGTTTTTGTATCAAGGCGCATGGACTCCAATATTCGTAAAGCCATGGCCGGCCATAATGTTGATGAATTTAAAGCACAGGATTAAATAATGACAAAAGTAATTTTTTTACCCCATGAAGAAATTTGCCCGGAAGGTGCAATGATCGAAGTCGAACCTGGTAAAACCATTTGCGATGCAGCTTTGGAAAACGGTATTGAAATTGAACATGCCTGTGAAAAATCCTGTGCATGCACAACTTGCCATGTTTATGTCCGGGAAGGTTTTGATTCGTTGGAAGAGTCCAGTGAATTGGAAG
>JALXDW010000473.1 GCA_027070385.1 Chromatiales bacterium | reverse complement strand
TGTCCCCCAAAAAGTAAGGTACGAATTGGTCATCGTTGCTGTGTGCAGATCGCCCAAGAAAGGATCACCAAATGAGATTTGCCCCGGATAAAGATAGGTACGGGAATTGTTCCAATCATCGACATAGAACATGCCATCGTAATCCAACATCACAGTTTTACCGAACCCGTAAAACTTTAGTCCATCTGTCACATCTAAAGAGAACCCTGCTTCATTTATCAAATCCTCACCAGCTACCCCCATAGCGTTTAAAGTTGAACTATTGCCCGAAGTATTAATGAAATTTAAGTCATGATCTGTTAGTACAGAATTTTCGGCTCCGGACATGGATAGGGATGCCGCTTGCAAATACGTGGAATTTAATCCTGTTAAAAATTCCAACTGATGACTCTCCAAGGTAGATGTCACGTTTGCAAATGTATTTTTGACTGTTATTCTATCGGAATTAAAACTCGAAAATTTATCTAATCCAACTGATTTTACCTCAGTCGCCTGAATTAATCCCGTATTAGTGATGCCTGTTACATAGGATATTCCATCACCTGTGGGAATCCACGGGCTTGCAATACTTGTCAAATCAACTGCATTTCCTCCTGAAATACTAAGTTCATTATTTGTTAAGCTCAATGCCTGAAGTTCATTCGAAGGGTCTGCATCAGCATCGGTGACCCCATCTTGTAGGCTCGAAAGATTAACGGTATTTCCCGACTCAATGGACAATGTAGTCCCATTCAATGATAATGTTTGGTCATCGGTATCAATAGTTGGAGGCGGCAAATTTATATTTCCTCCTCCATTGGACAATGTTATTTCATTACCATTGATTGCAATCGTTTGAATTTCATTATTGGGGTCATTGTCGGCATCATTTACCTCGTCAACGAATGATCCTCCGCCGTTACTCAGGGATACGGTCGAACCTGCTTTACTTAATAATTGGATTTCATTGGTAGGGTCTGCATCGGCATCATTTACTGCATCGGGTAGGCTTGCCAAATCAACAGAATTACCGTCGTCGATGGATAAGGTTGTTCCGTTTAAAGAAAGTGTTTGATCATCGGTATCTGGTGTGTTCTCGGGCAAGTCGATAGTTCCCCCACCATTGGAAAGGCTGATTTGAGTCCCATTCAGTGTAATGGTCTGAATTTCGTTATTGGGATCTGCATCTGCATCATTCACACCGTCTTGCAGACTTGCCAAATCAACAGAATTACCGTCGTCGATGGATAAGGTTGTTCCGTTTAAAGAAAGTGTTTGATCATCGGTATCCGTCGTGCCCGTCGGCAGGTTGATGGTGCCTCCACCGTTGGAAAGGCTGATTTGAGTCCCGTTCAGCGTGATGGTCTGAATTTCGTTATTGGGATCTGCATCTGCATCATCCACGCCATCTTGCAGGCTTGCCAAATCAACAGAATTACCGTCGTCGATAGATAAGGTTGTTCCGTTTAAAGAAAGTGTTTGATCGTCGGTATCCGTTGTGCCCGTCGGTAGGCTGATGGTGCCTCCACCGTTGGAAAGGCTGATTTGCGTCCCGTTTAGCGTGATGGTTTGAATTTCATTATTGGGATCTGCATCGGCATCATTCACGGCATCGGGAAGGCTTGCCAAATCAACAGAATTACCGTCGTCAATGGAGAGGATTGTTCCGTTTAAGGATAGTGTTTGATCGTCGGTATCCGTTGTGCCCGTCGGCAGGTTGATGGTGCCCCCGCCGTTGGAAAGGCTGATTTGCGTCCCGTTTAGTGAGAGAACTTGAATTTCATTAGTAGGGTCGGCATCGGCATCGCCCCCTCCTCCAGTACCGGATTTTTGGGCATAAAGAGCGTAAGGCACAGAAAGTAGCTGATTAACGCCCATGTTTATATAATCTGTTCCACCGTTTGGATCCATATCTACTTTGATATAATAGGAATCAATCCCCCAATCTACCACTGTTAAATCCCCTTCGAGCACCGTTCCTGTTCCAATTTGAATACTAAATACTCCAAGGTCAGATGTAGTAATCAGATGCCGTTCTGAATACACTACAACCCCGGAGCTGCCACCTCGAATGAGACTTACCCTAATACCCAAATTGGTGTTTTGATAAGGATTATTATCGATATCTCTTGCAACCGCTTGGTAGTTGAATTTCATAGGTGCTTGCGAAAAAGTGCTTGTGGAAACAACCAGAGCGATAATGATGATTAGTATATTTTTCATTTTATTAATATTTTATTATTTTAAAGGTTTTGATAAGTGTACGTTCTTGAATAAGGCTTAAAAAATAGATTCCTTCCGGAAAACCCTGGAGGTCCACAGCCGTATTCTTCCCGGGATTATCAATTTTTTTAATTATTTGTCCCAGTTGGTTTGCAATGACTATTTGATCCGGAATAATGCCCTGCCACGACAGAAAAATATTACCGGAGGTCGGGTTGGGGTGTAATTTGATATTGTAGTCACTCCCTGAAAAAACGTCTATAGCTGTTGTGATAAAGTCGTAATAGGACTGGTGGAAGCCTTGTGTTAATTTTGAAGTATTATCAGCTACCATAGTCTTTGTCATCATTTCTCCTAATGTCCAGTGTAATGATCCAAAATCTTCATTATTGGTGACTCCTCCAATATTACCAATGACATCCTGAGCTAAACTCTGTCCTGCACTTTCGGAGGGAAACCGGATTAAAAGAAGGAGAAGTAGGCTAAGATTAATAAGTTGTTTTTTCATAATTATTTCTTTTTTACCATGAATAAATCTACGAGGTAATCAAGGACTTCAACTTCCTCCTTGCTGCAATCCGAATTTGTTTCACAATCCTGATCATTGAGAAAATTTGGGTTATCAAATGGAGAAAAAACTATAAGATTTGCACAGATACTATCATCATCCCACAAACTCAAACACCGTTTGGCCGTAAAAGTGTTCATGTTTTCCCAGTCATATTCATCTTTATATATACCCGGGTAAAGCGATGCGAGTATTGACCCGCATTTATTGCCGGGTGGGAAAAGTATATGTATTTCATAGGTTTGCTCTGTCCAAAGTGTCACCAAAGTAATAATTTCTCCGCATTCCGCAGTAAATTCAGCAACAATGGCATGCCAGCCGAGCAAGCCGGATGCCGATCTCGGAATAAGTTGACTGGCAACTTCTTTTTTCAGGTCAGACGTGAGCACCGTATTACTGTTGATGATTTTTTGCAATTGTTTGCTGGAAATACGTCTGGTCTTTTTAGGATTAAATTTCAATTTTCCGTCAAACATCTTAGTGAGTATGCGGGTACTTACCTGCTGTTGTTGATAAGTTTGAG
>JALXDW010000472.1 GCA_027070385.1 Chromatiales bacterium | reverse complement strand
TATTTCAGCTATTTGTGGCATTGTTAATTCCAGTAAGGGTTCAATTCATGTGGCGGGTTATGACACGATAAAAGACTACCGGCAAACACGTAGCATGATTGGTTTGGTTCCTCAGGAACTAACACTCGGTGCCTTTGAAACAGTTTGGCATACATTGTGTTTTAGTCGAGGTATGTTTGGCAAAAAGCCGGATGCTGTCTATTTGGAGCAATTACTTAAAGACTTGTCATTGTGGGATAAAAAAGACAGTGCGCTGATGACCTTATCCGGTGGTATGAAACGCCGGGTATTAATTGGCAAGGCTCTTTCTCATGAACCGGATATTTTATTTCTGGATGAACCCACGGCCGGTGTTGATGTAAGCTTGCGTAAAGACATGTGGAATATTGTGCGTCGTTTGCGGGAGTCAGGTGTTACCATTATTCTTACCACACATTATATTGAAGAAGCGGAAGAAATCGCAGATCGAGTGGGTGTGATTAACCAGGGTACATTATTACTGGTCGATGACAAGCAAGCATTAATGCACAAGTTAGGTAAACGTCAACTTATTATTGAAATTGAAAAATCAATAACAGATATTCCCGCAACACTTTCTGAATGGCAACTGGATTTGTCCGATGATGGTTATTTTATTAGCTATACATATGATCCATTAAAAGCCCATACAGGTATTGCAGAATTACTGAAAGCAATCAGTGCAGCCAATTTATTGGTAAAAGATATTGATACAGCCCAAAGTTCTTTGGAAGATATATTTATTGGTCTGGTAAATACAAAATGAATGTATATGCGATTAGAGTTATCTATAAATATGAAATGCTTCGAGCCTACGAAACTTTCCTGCAAAGTTTTGCTTCGCCTGTTATTTCAACCGTATTGTATTTTGTTGTATTTGGTTCGGCGATTGGTTCACGCATAGAACAAGTTGGTGGAGTGGATTATGGTGCCTTTATTGTCCCGGGGTTAATGATGTTGGCATTATTAACACAGAGTATTACTAATGCTTCTTTTGGTATTTTTTTCCCTAAATTTACAGGTACAATTTATGAAGTCATGTCAGCACCTGTTTCTTTTATTGAAATTTTATTGGGTTATGTGGGTGCTGCGGCCACTAAATCCTTTATTATTGGTTTAATTATTCTGGCAACGGCCGGATTTTTTGTGGATCTTGAAATTGCCCATCCCTTCTGGATGTTAAGTTTTTTGATTTTAACCTGTATATCATTCAGCTTGTTTGGCTTTATCATTGGTTTATGGGCAGATAATTTTGAAAAACTTCAACTGATCCCAATGCTGGTAATCACACCACTGGTTTTTCTGGGAGGAAGTTTTTATACGATTGATATGCTGCCACCTGCATGGCAAACCGTTACACTTTTTAATCCTGTGGTTTATTTAATCAGTGGTTTTCGCTGGAGTTTTTTTGAAGTTTCTGATGTCAGTGTCGAATTGAGTTTGTTGATGGTACTGATTTTTCTGGCAGTCTGCCTGGTAACCGTTTGGTGGATGTTTAAAACAGGTTATCGCTTAAAACAGTAGCTAATACAGACCGTAGTGCTGAATGATTTTATATTCAACGCCATTTTCATGAGCTAAAGACTCGACCAGTACAAATTCATTAACGTCCCATTTAATGGGTGTAAATGTTTCGAAATAAACGGGGTGAGTGACTTTTCGCATTAAGCTCAGGTGAGGAGTATAGTTTCGCTGCTCGGAATGATAATCACATTCAACAAATGCGCTGGCAAGCTTCTGGTGTAATATTTCAAGCGATTGAGGTATTGTTTTCAAACCCATCCAGTATACCCGGGGTTTTTGAAAATAACTGTAATGATCGAGACTAAGAGTGAATTTTCTGCTTTTAATTTTTGCAGCTTGCTGCTGCAGGCATTGCAATTCAATTTCTGAAACATTGCCGATAAAATGTAAGGTAATATGAAAATTAGCGGGTCGTATGATGCGACCGTTCATATTATATTGCGGTGAATGTTTAAAGGTTTCGACAATTCTTTTTCTTGTGGCATCGTTTGGCCATAGTGCAAAAAAAATTCTTGATGTTTTTGTTTTAAGTGGCAGTGTTTGCATATTTTGCAATGGATCAGAATAATTCTATTTTATCGGCGTTATCTCTTTTGTGCATTTTTCTTCAAACAACATAAAATCATTTAACACGCTGAGTTTCTGATCGTTGAGTGTTGTTATATTCAACGATGCATGGTTTTTATCCTGTTTTCAACTTGTTATTCCATTGTCTAAAGGCTATTGCTGGATCAGTGTGGTTAAAATTTTGGGGGAGGCCGATTCGGGGCTTGACAATTTAGGACGATTGACCTATTTTTACTGCTGTCAATAGGACAGCCGTCCTAATTATTAACTGTCAGCGGAATTATTTTGCTGCGAATCAGGAGTAACTAAATGAAAAATAACGAAAATAAGGATATAAACCTGTTTACAGCAGGTGAGATGGGTGCAATTCAAATCGACAATCGCATTGTAATGGCACCACTGACACGTAACCGTGCGGGCAAGGGGAATGTTCCGCAAGCAATGAACGTTGAATATTACCGGCAACGTGCGACGGCCGGCTTGATTATCACCGAGGCATCACAAATTTCGCCACAAGGGGTGGGCTATCCTGCAACACCGGGGATCCACAGTGCAGAGCAGATCTCAGGTTGGAAAAAAGTAACCGATGCGGTACATCAACAGGGTGGGAAAATAGTCCTGCAACTCTGGCATGTAGGTCGAATATCACATCCATCATTACAGCCAAATAAAGCACTACCGGTTGCCCCTTCTGCGATCAAGCCTGCCGGTGAAGCGGTGACCTATGAAGGAATGCAGGCTTTTGTTGAGCCGCATGCTTTAACAGTTGATGAAATTAAATCGATTGTTGAGCAATACAAAATTGCAAGTGAAAATGCCAGAGCAGCCGGTTTTGATGGTGTTGAAATTCATGCAGCCAATGGTTATTTAGTTGATCAGTTTTTACGTGATAGCACTAATCAGCGCAGTGATGAATACGGTGGCAGTCTGGAAAATCGTTATCGTTTTTTAGGGGAAGTATTAGGTACGGTAATGTATGCCTGGGATGCAGCACATGTTGGCGTGCGGATTTCCCCTGAAAATACCTTTAATGATATTCATGACTTAAATTCTCAGCAAAAGTTTGACTATGTGAGTCAGCAACTGGGTCAGCAAGGTCTGGCGTATCTGCATGTTGTAGAAGGCGACATGGTGGATGGCTCCAGAAAACTGGACTATTCTGTGTTTAAAAATAATTTCTCCGGACA
>JALXDW010000471.1 GCA_027070385.1 Chromatiales bacterium | reverse complement strand
TTGCCATCAGCCATTGAAATAATGCTGGAAGGTTTCCCTGAATTCATCCCGTTCATCTTGTGACTTTCACCACAAGCGCACCATTTTGATGAGTCCCCTGCTCTAACCAACTGAGCTACAGGCCCTTTTAAAAGGAAGGTGGATTTTATCAAGAATTTCAAATTAATGCATAAGTCTTTTAAAAAAATATTGATATAATATATATCAGATTAACCACATAAAAAAAGCGTAACAGATGTTACACTTTTTTTTACCTGGTTTTGTAACCGGCTTTATTCAGAATCAAGGAAGCTACGTAGCTGATCCGAACGACTTGGGTGACGCAATTTGCGTAATGCTTTTGCTTCAATCTGACGAATACGTTCCCGTGTCACATCAAACTGTTTACCCACTTCTTCCAAAGTATGGTCAGTATTCATATCAATACCAAACCGCATGCGCAGTACTTTAGCCTCTCGTGCAGTCAGGCCTTCAAGAATATCCTGAGTGGCTTCACCTAGACCCGAACCGGTTGCTGAATCGAGTGGCGAAGTGACATTACTGTCTTCAATAAAATCACCCAAATGAGAATCTTCATCGTCACCAATCGGGGTTTCCGTTGAAATAGGTTCTTTGGCAATTTTAAGTACCTTGCGAATTTTATCTTCAGGTAATTCCATTTTTTCTGCCAGTTCTTCAGGCGTGGCTTCACGACCTAAATCCTGTAACATTTGTCGCGAAATACGATTGAGTTTATTAATTGTTTCAATCATGTGGACTGGAATACGAATAGTACGTGCCTGATCCGCAATGGAACGCGTAATCGCCTGACGAATCCACCAGGTAGCATAGGTTGAAAATTTATAACCACGACGATACTCAAATTTATCAACCGCCTTCATTAAACCAATGTTACCTTCCTGAATTAAATCCAGGAATTGCAGGCCACGATTGGTGTATTTTTTCGCAATGGAAATAACCAGTCTTAAATTTGCTTCAACCATTTCTTTTTTGGCACGACGTGCTTTGGCTTCACCAATCGACATCTTGCGATTAATGTCTTTTATTTCAGAAATCCGCATAAAGCAACTTTCTTCCAGCGCAACCAGTTTTGTCTGTGCTTTTAAAATTTCATGTTTATACTCTTCCAGAACAGCAGAATATTTTTCACCTGCATCAATATGCGACTGTAGCCAGTTTAAATCTGCCTCATTATCCGGGAAGGATGTAATAAATTGTTTACGCTGCATATGTGCTTTATCAACACAAATTGTCATGATGATTTTTTCCTGACTGCGAATTTCATCAATCAGTTTACGCATCTGTGCAACGAGTCGCTCAACCATTTTAGGCGTTAGTTTTAATTCCATGATCTGGTCAATCAGCTCATTACGCACTTTAACTGTCTTTTTATCTGTGAAACTGCTTTTCTCCGCAGATTTCATCATCTTGTTGAACAGTTTTTCAATTTTTGTAAAACGTGCTTTGGCTTCTTCAGGATCCGGGCCGGTATCGACAACTTCTTCTTCGTCGCTATCCTCTCCATTTTGTGCACCCGGCATAATAATTTCATCCGGGGCATTGGGATCAATAAAGTCGGTTAAAATATCGGTCAGTTTAAATTCATCAACCAGGCATTGTTTATGGAAATCAATCAAGGTTTCGACTGTTTTGGGGTAACAGGCCAATGACCGCAACATTTGCTTCAGGCCACCTTCAATACGCTTGGCAATTTCAATTTCACCTTCACGTGACAGTAATTCAACCGCTCCCATTTCTCGCATATACATACGAACCGGGTCGGTTGTACGGCCAAATTCACTGTCGACACTTGCCAATGCGGCAGCGGCTTCTTCTGCAGCGTCTTCATCAACACTGTTGCCGGATTCCAGCAAAGTATCACTGTCTGGAGCAACTTCATGAACAGTAATGCCCATATCGTTGATCATGGCAACGATATCTTCAATCTGATCCGGGTCAACAATATCATTTGGCAGGTGATCATTGACCTCCGCATAGGTTAAATAACCTTGCTCTTTTCCTTTTGCAATCAGTAGCTTAAGTTGAGATTGCTGTTTGCTATCATTCATTTCGGGTGCTTTAGTTACACTCATTTACTGCGCTCACATTAATTCGAGATAAAAGATCAGAATTTTACACTAGATCTGTGATTTATCTATATAAATCATAAGATAACTATAGACTTTTTATAAAAATATTTACTTGATTTAATCTGTAAAACCGGATTTTTTGCGGATTTGTTACATTCAATTCCACTGCTTAGTGCTCACCACCTGACGTTCGCTGGGTTAATTGGCGTAATTCCTGTTTCTCCTGACGACTTAATTGGCCATGATTCGACTTTGCCAATAAATGTTCCAGACGCATTTCCTTTGCTTGTGCATACAGAGTTTCCATTACGCCAAGAAACTCTGCTTCCAAAGCTGCCTCATCCGTTACTTCTGGCTGCCACTGTGCAAGTTTGACAAGATGTGGGTAGCTTTGGTTCACACTATCAAGACTCGCCCAGCGCTCAAGAATCGCAGCACAGTTAATATGGGGATGGGTATGTAATAATTCAAGCAATTTTTGCAAAATATCAATCCCTGCCATATCCAACTCAGCCAGTTGCTCGGGGCTTTTCACCAACTGAGCGAGTCGTGGTAAATAAAGTAACCGCATAATAGCCATTCTTACAGGAGATAACCCCATTTTTACCGACGATCGCGATTTTTGTACTTTTTTTGTCCTTATACCAGATGAATTATCCTCTGCGGTTGTTGACTCAACCGGGTGAACGACTGCATGCATCGAGTTGCGTCCCGGTGCCCGCTGGCTTTGTAAACTGGCCTCAATTTCTGCCGCTTCCATTCGGGTCAGTTGTGCCAGCTGTTTTAACATCATCTGCCGATACACCCCCGGTAATAACTGGCTCAATAACGGCCGTGCCTGTTCTACAAGCTGCGCGCGCCCATCAATACTGTGCGTATCAATATTGGCGCACAGATTTTGGAATAAATACTCTGAAAAGGTTTTCGCTTTAGCTAACTCCGCCTCAAAACCGTCTTTGCCATGGGTGCGAATATAACTGTCGGGGTCTTCCCCTTGCGGCAAAAACATAAAACGGATCTGCAAACCTTCTCGCATGACGGGCAAAGCATTATTGAGTGCACGCCATGCGGCATCACGACCGGCACGGTCACCATCAAAGCAGAAGTAAACCTCATGGCTTAAACGAAACAGGCGCTGTAAATGATCGGCCGTGGTCGCAGTGCCCAATGTCGCCACCGCATAGCGCACCCCAAATTGAGCCAGCGCCACCACATCCATATAACCTTCCACCAC
>JALXDW010000470.1 GCA_027070385.1 Chromatiales bacterium | reverse complement strand
AAAAATAAATTTAAGTTTCTATCAATGAGGTAAAAAATGTTTTCCAATCTTAAAACAAAATCAGGTCTGGCTGTAGCACTTCTTGCTACGACAGTATTCAGTAGCACGGCTTTTGCACACGATCCTATCTTTGGCCAGGGGCCGCATGTTCTGTTTAAAGACGGCTTTGAAGTTGCAACAGAGTTTCATTCCTCCAAAAAAGGCAACGAACTTGAGAACGAGTTCGGTCTGGAAGTGAAGTATGGTATTACCGGTGACTGGGCAATAGGAATTGAAGTTCCCTTTGAAATTAAGGCTGATGATGGCAATTCTTCCAGTGGTCTGGGTGATACAGCTATTTTCACCAAGTATCGTTTTTGGCGCAAAGACACCAAAGGTTTGCAGGAAAGTGCAGCTGTTTCATTAAAGTTTATTACTGAGACAGGCGATGAAAATACCACTCCTGCATTGGGAACAGGCACCACCGATAGCGTGGTTGGTTTATCGTATGGTTATGAAGGGCGTCGTTGGTATCGTTGGGCCAGCGTACGATATCGTCAAAATGGAACCACCACTGCCGGGCTTAAACGTGGTGATAAAACATTGTTTGATTTTGTCATTGGCCTGCGTCCAACACTGAGCGGTTATACCGAGCCCGATATGGTTTATTTACTGGAACTCAATGGTGAACTTGGTGACAGCGCAACCCTCAATGGTAATACGGTTGCCAATACCGGGGGTGATGAATGGTTTATTTCTCCGGGATTTATGTGGACGATTAAAAACTTTGCAGTGAGAGGTGGTGTCCAATTACAAATATCAAATAAACTTAATGGTTCACAGGAAAAATCTGATTATCGAGCCAAATTAAGTTTTGAATGGCACTTGTAAATTCAAATTTCACTTTCATCATTTATTAACAAATAGGAGTAACAAAATGAAAAAAACAATTTTAACAGGTATTTTCACTTTACTGGCAATGTTCAGTTCAATGCAATCAAGTTATGCAGCGGCAGGAACACACTATAATATTCGTGTGGATGGGTTAGCTTGTCCATTCTGTGCCTACGGTATAGAAAAAAAATTCAAGAAAATGGAGGGTGTCAGTAATATTAAGGTTGATTTGGATAACGGTATAGTAAGTGTGGATGCAAAAGAAGGAATAAAACTTGAAGAGGAAAAAATGAAAAAATTATTTCATGATTCAGGATTTACTTATCGTAGCATGAAAGAAACCCCTCTTAAATAAAAAGGATTTGGATAGTGTCAACGACAATGTGGTAAGACTGAAAAAATATTTAAACAGTAAATAGTATTTCATTTATCACAATAATGGTTTTATATTGGAGTTTATTAAATGGCCGAACAAGTATCTAAAATTAAAGATAGCAGTATAACGATCTTCACGTTATTCACAACAACAGGCACATTGGTATGCTGTGCCATCCCCATTATTTTTGTTACCCTGGGGCTGGGCGCAACAGTTGCTGCAATGACCAGTGCATTTCCATTTTTAATCGTATTAAGTCAACATAAGATTTGGGTATTTTTATTTTCCGGATTAATGCTGGCAATTTCAGGTTGGCTAATGTATCGGCCAGGCCGTTCTTGCCCGACCGATCCGGCATTAGGACAGGCTTGTGGAACCGCACACAAATGGAATAAGCGAATTTACTGGAGTTCTGTCGTTATCTGGTTTATTGGATTTACTGCGGCATACCTGTTATTACCATTGCGTATGTGGTTGGATATTTAAAATGATTAATCGAGCCAGGGGTGGCTATGCTCCAGTCAGTTTTTATTTTTTGATACATACCGCTGTTGCTCAGGCAGCTCCCGTCACGTTTAATACCGCATTGCCAGTTGCTGAAGATGAATATCTTTTCAGGGAGCAACTTGTACTGAATCAATCCGGAAATGATCCTTCAGGCAACAACCGGGACAGAACCGAAATTGCTGCAGTCACAGCAATGGGTTATGGGGTTAATCGACATTGGACTGTTTTTGGTGTATTACCTTATCGTGACATTAATCTTGGTATTGATAGCAGTGGCCAACGCGTTAAACGAAGTAACACAGGCGCTGGTGATTTAACCCTGTTCATGCGTTACTCGGCTTACCAGAAAAACAGAAACGGAAAAACATTCCGCTTTGCTCCATTCATTGGCTTGAAAGCACCAACGGGGCAGGACAACAAAAGTGATTCAAAAGGTATATTACCTTCATCCGTTCAAGTTGCATCCGGTTCATGGGATTATTTTGCAGGGACAGTTTTAACCTGGCAAACATTAAAATACCAGATAGACATGCAAGCCAGCTACAGAATTAATAATAAAGCAAATAATTTCAAAGCCGGTAATATTGCACGACTCGATGCATCATTACAATATCGGTTGTGGCGAAGTGTTGCAAAAGGTGTTCTTCCTGATTATCTCTATGGGGTTATCGAAACAAACCTGATACATCAGAAGAAAAATCAGATAAATGGTATTGATGATAATAATACCAATGGAACACGGTTATTCATTAGCCCCGGCATACAATATGTTACTAAACGCTGGATTGCTGAAATAGCGATTCAGATTCCTGTAAAACAGGATTTAAATGGAACCGCACTGGAAAATGATTATATTGCCAGAAGCGGGTTTCGGGTTAATTTTTAGGAAAACAAGTTCATGATGAGTATACCGTTGTGTTGTATTTTATAAATTCAAAGAGAATATTGCTGTTGTTAATACTGTGTATATTCAGTATTAATGCTTATGCCAAAGCATATCACTATCGTGCTGATGTAAAAGGGATGGTATGTGCTTTTTGTGCTTATAGTGTGGCTAAAAATATACGCAAATTACCAACTGTGGAAGCCGATTCAGTTAACGTCAATTTAAAAAATAATCTTGTCGAATTTACTGCATATAAAAAAGTATCACAGCGTATGCTGTCTCCGTTATTTGAAAAATCAGGATTTACACTTGAGCATTTAATAATGGTTAAAACGCTGGCAATTTCAAAGAAACTCAGCGGGAAAGCCAGACTGGATTTAAGCATTGATGTTTTTGAAACAGACCAATTTACATCACTGTTGAAAATACTGGGAGATATTGCAATAAAAAAACCATCCCGAATACGTGTTGAAGCCCCTGAAGAGCAGGAAGGAACTATTCTAAAAGCGTTACTAATGGGGAGAAAACATGTTGTGCAAGTATTTTTTATACCGAATGATGACATTAACAGAGTTCATATACAGTTGTTCGATGTGTTTAATGGTTATTGATTTTATATTTGAATTAAATTTCAGGAGGCAGTATGAGTATTAAAGTCGAAGTGTTTTCTTCTCCCGGTTGCGGTAAATGTGG
>JALXDW010000469.1 GCA_027070385.1 Chromatiales bacterium | reverse complement strand
GGTTGAAGATGACCGCGTTCACACCGCCGAAAACGGCACCATGCCGCCAGCGCCGTCACAGAATTGGAGCCTGCCGGTTCCACCAGAACAGGCAACCCCGGCAACATACACGCCCAGCAACCCAGCCAGCAACTCATTATCTCTGAGTAATTTAACCATAAACGCAACGCCAGGACTGGCACCAAGTTGGGAAATAAGCTGGCAAAAAACAGGATATGACGCGGTTTGGCTGTATGTGCAATACCCAGGCGGAGGTTGGGAGGCAATATCGGTGGAAACGGGCAACAACAAAACACTGGTGTTCGGCAATTTACGCGGCGCACCGGCACAGCTAAAAGCCGTGCCATATTTGAACGGCATGGAACACAGTGGCGATGCACTAATCGCATCACCAAACGGGCAACAGATTATGCCAAACACAGGAGGACTGGTTCTCAAATGAGCGTAGAAGTAAGAAAAGATGTGGTCGTCGAGTGGGCACCGGCGGCAGGTTCAGTCAGCTATAAAACCCTGATTAAAAACGACGCAGGAACAGTCGTCAGAACCGGAACCGTCGCCACCACGCAGCTAATTTACACCTACACCGAAGCCCAGGCCGACGGTGGCCCCTGGCCAAGCCTGACAGTCGAAGTCAAAGCCGTCGATGCCGCAGGCAACGAATCACCAAACTGGCAAAGCCTGGTCGTCAACAGCCCATTCCAGGCAAGCCAGGCCGCATCACAAACAGACCTGTCCACGCATCTTGCCGACACCGGAAACCCGCACAGCGTCACCCTGGCGCAGCTCGGTGCCGGAAGCATGGCACAGGAAAATATTGGCGTCAGCGGAACATTCACGACAACGGACGGAAAGACGGTGACGGTGGTTAATGGGGTTGTGACAGGGATTGTTTAAAAATCGTAGGAATTGACTATGGATGATATACGCTGCGGAACTTGCGGTAAAAAATTAGGCGATGGAATTTACAAAACACTGAAAATAAAATGTCCGCGTTGTAAAACAATGAATTTTTTGAGAGCCGAGAGCACCTCACCAGAACACCACGAGTGTCAATGCAGGAAAAACACTCGTGAGAATATACAACCAAGGAAAAATTACCCTTCATAACACCGATGCATCAACATTTCTGGACAAACTGCAAGATAACAGCATCGACTTAATCGCGACAGACCCACCGTATTACAAAGTAAAAAACGAATCATGGGACAACCAATGGAAAAACAAAGCCGACTTTTTTAGTTGGCTTTCAAACATTCTTCAACAATACCATCGCGTTTTAAAACCAACCGGTTCACTATACCTGTTTGCCGGCCCACACTTGGCAACTGACGTCGAAATTACGGTTAAACAACATTTCAACCTGTTAAACCACATTATCTGGCGTAAACCATCAGGACGGCATAACGGCTGTCGCAAAGAGTCCCTGCGCAAATACTTCCCGCAAACAGAACACATTATATTTGCAGAAAGCAAAAAGAAACAACCATTCCCGTTCGAACCTATCAGAAGTTACCTTGACAATGCACGCAAAGCTGCCGGTATTTCAAGAAAGCAAATTGACCAGGCATGCAAGTGCCAAATGTCAGGCCATTGGTTTGATAAATCTCAATGGAGTTTCCCCAGCGAAGCGCACTACAAAACAATGAACAGATTGTTCAGCCATACATTAAAACCATATGACGAACTAAAAGCCGAATATAAATCGATCAAACAAAAGCGTCGGCACTTTGCAGTCACAAAACACGTTCCCTATACCAACGTCTGGGATTTCAAACCTGTACCATGGTACCCGTGGAAACATCCCTGCGAAAAACCACTGGATCTTATGCGCCATATTATTGCCGCCAGTTCAAAGCCAGGTGATGTTGTTTTAGATACGTTTACGGGCAGTGGTTCCACAGCATTGGCCTGCCGCGATCTTGAACGTGAGTTTATTGGCTGCGAAATGGGAAAATCAGAATTCAATACGGCAGTTAAACGCCTTGGATAGACAATTCAACAGCTAAAATGGCTGGCTAACAACCAGCCCTCCACCACCCAAAAATCACTCTTCCTCCCCCGCGGTATTTTTGCACAATTTTTGTGCAATGAAGTAAGCATTGAAATCAAGATAACACTATAGCCAGCAACATTACTAATGCTGTTGAGCAATCTATGAGAAAAGAAAAATTCGATATTTGATGAGTTTTGAAACAAAAACGCAGTAACTAACCGCCATTTTACCGCCACCCCTCACGGGGAAAACTTTAAATTACTTTAAAAATCAATATGTTAATTGGTGGAGGCGGCGGGAATTGAACCCGCGTCCGCAAGCACTCCGCCTTAAGGTCTACATGTTTATCCCATGCTTTTAATTTAACTGATGACTACCCGATGGGCCAGGAAAATCATCAGCGATTCCGATTGGTTTTAACGCTTCCGACTCCGGACGAAGTCTTGGCGCGATCTTATGTAAGATGACCCCTGAATGTTCCGAAGAACTCTACGCGCATAAGCACACGTAGTCAGAGGAGTGGTGCTGTTTTTAAGCAGCTAAAGCCACTGAGTAGTTTTCGTCGTTTGCGAATACTTTAAAATCAGTATATTTTACGAGATGTACTGTCCTCGACATGCACTCAAGGTTTTGCTACTCGCGTCGAAGCCAAGTCGCCCCCTTTAAGAGATCCTATTATAAGACAAATAAAATCAAAAAGGTTCAATTAATTTTAAAAAAATATTAGGCACTTACAATTGCCGGTTTTTTATCTTTGATGTAAATTGTTTGGGCCAGTATGATGCTGTAGTTCATCCTTTTGTTTTTCTCAAGGTACTGCCTTTGGTGTACAGATAATGGCGGAAGGTGTTATTTTCAATAAGGAATCCAGACAGGAAATGAGACGTTTTTTAACGATTGGTTTATAGGTGAAGGATACCCAAGTTTTGCATTAACTTATTCTCAAAGTGATGAAGGAGTCTTATATTTAAGAGTTAATCAAACACAATCAGATCCATCAGTTTCATTTTTTGAAACACCTTTACCAATAAAGGTTACTTATGCTAATGGAGATTCAGAAATGTTTAGATTAGAGCTGACACAGAATAATCAATTATTTAGTCTGCCTAGCGGAAATGCAATTACCAGTATTGAAGTTAATCCAGATCATCAAATATTTTGTAATAATAATACAGCTGTTTTAGGAACAATTGCCACTAATTTAGAAGCTGATATAAAAGTTTATCCAAATCCTGTAAAAGATAATCTTAGAATTCAAACAAGTAATGGTTTGGAAATTTTACAAATTACAGTGTTTAACACTTTAGGACAAAAAGTCTTTCAAAGTAATTCAAATTTTGAAAATGTTTCATTAGTGAATTTTAATTCAGGTG
>JALXDW010000468.1:2156-3367 GCA_027070385.1 Chromatiales bacterium | reverse complement strand
CATAATTATATTCCTAACTGGTTAAAGCTGGTTGCAGAAGGAAATATTTTACAAGCCGCTGAACTCTCCCATCAAACCAATTCTTTACCGGAAATTTGTGGTCGGGTCTGCCCGCAAGATCGTCTGTGCGAAGGTGCCTGTACTTTAAACGATGAGTTTGGTGCAGTGACCATTGGCTCGATAGAAAAATACATTTCCGATGAAGCCTTTAAACAAGGTTGGCAGCCGGATTTATCCAATGTGAAAGCCACCGGAAAAAAAGTAGCGGTTATCGGAGCCGGCCCTGCAGGACTCGGTTGTGCTGACGTACTTACGCGCAATGGCGTCGCTGTCACTGTATTTGAAAGCCAACCTGAAATCGGTGGTTTACTGACCTTTGGTATTCCTGAATTTAAACTTGAAAAAGAAGTCGTCAAAAATCGTCGTGCTATCTTTGAAAAAATGGGGATAACATTTAAAACCGACACCACCGTTGGAAAGGACATTGCCTTTCAAACCTTACTCGATGAATACGATGCCGTCTTTATGGGTATGGGTACTTATGAATACATGACAGCCGGTATTGAAGGTGAAGATCTGCCCGGTGTTTATCCGGCGCTGGATTATTTAATTTCTAATGTGAATCACTGCCACAATTATGAGAAAGATCCTGCCGACTACATCAGTATGCAGGGTAAAAAGGTTGTGGTGTTAGGCGGTGGTGATACTGCGATGGACTGTAATCGTACTGCCATTCGGCAAGGAGCCGAGTCGGTTATTTGTGCCTACCGTCGTGATGAAGCGAATATGCCCGGCTCCAAACGTGAAGTAGCCAATGCCAAAGAAGAAGGCGTGCAGTTCAGCTGGAATTCTCAACCGGTTGAAATTGTCGGTAATGGCAAGGTTGAAGGTCTGAAAATTGTTAAAACCCAGCTGGGTGAACCTGATGAACGTGGCCGTCGCCGTCCAGAACCGATTGCCGGTTCAGAAGAAATTATTCCTGCCGATCATGTGATCATTGCTTTTGGTTTTCGTCCTAATCCACAACCGTGGTTTAAAGACTTTGCAATAGATATTGATGAGCGTGGCAGAATTAAAGCTGCCTCCGAACAACAATTTAAACACCAGACAAGTAACCCTAAGGTCTTTGCCGGTGGTGATATGGTGCGCGGTTCTGACCTGGTGGTAACAGCTGTTTATGAAGGCCGTCAGGCAGCTGAAGGTATTATGGA
>JALXDW010000468.1:0-2146 GCA_027070385.1 Chromatiales bacterium | reverse complement strand
TTTTAATCATCATTCCTGTGAAAAATGATGAACGGCATATTTATTATAAAATAATCATTCATGTTGTTGCTGTCTTCGTGTTACAAATATAAACCCGCAATGGATGCAAAAAGAAGAAATAAAATATGACAACTCTTAAAAATGATCGTTTTCTAAAAGCCTTACTCGGTGAACCCGTTGATATGACGCCCGTCTGGATGATGCGCCAGGCTGGCCGTTACCTTCCGGAGTACCGTGCAACACGCGCAAAAGCGGGTAATTTTTTAAAACTCTGTAAAACGCCTGAATTAGCAACCGAAGTCACTATCCAGCCACTGGATCGTTTTGAGCTTGATGCTGCTATTTTGTTTTCAGATATTTTAACCATTCCTGATGCCATGGGGCTCGGGCTTTACTTTTCTGAAGGTGAAGGACCACGCTTTGAACGCCCAATTCAGAATGAAACTGATATTAAAAACCTGATCATACCCACTATGGATGAAGATCTCGGTTATGTCATGGCCGCTGTCAGTATGATTCGTCGTGAACTGGATGGTCGAGTCCCCTTAATAGGTTTCTCTGGCAGCCCCTGGACACTTGCCACTTACATGGTTGAAGGTGGTAGTAGCAAAGACTTTTCAAAAGTAAAAGGAATGCTTTACGAAAATCCGAAAGCCATGCATCTGTTACTGGATAAAGTGGCCGATTCTGTAATTGATTACCTCAATGCACAAATTGACCATGGCGCACAAGCCGTCATGATATTCGACACTTGGGGCGGTGCACTCACAACCCGCGATTATAATGAATTTTCATTGCGTTACATGACAAAAATTATTAGTGGATTAAAGCGTGAAAACGAAGCTCGCAAAGTACCGGTCACCATATTCAGCAAAGGTGGTTGCCAATGGTTAGAAGCCCAGGCTGAGTCCGGTGCCGACTGCTTAGGTTTGGACTGGACGATTGATATTGGTCTGGCACGTAAACGTGTTGGTGACAAAGTGGCATTGCAGGGCAATATGGATCCCACCGTGTTATACGCTTCCCCTGAACGCATTCGGGAAGAAGTGGCTTTTATTCTGGACAGCTATGGCAAAGGCAATGGTCATGTGTTTAATCTTGGCCATGGTATTCACCAGCACGTGAACCCGGAAAATGCCAAGGTCTTTGTTGATGCGGTACATGAATTAAGTAAGCCTTATCATTCCTGAAGGCATAAAAGAATTCCAGACAAAATGAAACTCACCGGCCATCTACGTAAAATGATCACCGAACACACCGCCCCTGTTCGTTATCAAATTCCTGTGGATGATCAACTCATTCCCATTTCGGATCTTATCGGCAAAAAAATAACATTTAAACATCTTGGCGAAATTCATTGCATTGCCTGCGGCAAAAAAACAAATAAAAGTTTTAACCAGGGTTACTGCTTTCCCTGCATGCGTTCACTGGCTGAATGCGACTCCTGTATGATCAGCCCGGAAAAATGTCACTTTTCCGAGGGCACTTGCCGTGATGAAGCCTGGGGAAATGAACATTGCTTTATCGACCATTATGTCTACCTTGCCAATTCATCCGGCCTGAAAGTCGGTATTACCCGTGAAACCAATGTGCCATATCGTTGGATGGATCAAGGTGCAACGGCTGCACTGCCTATTTATAAAACAAAAAATCGTTTACTGAGCGGACTGGTTGAGCACTGTTTTAAAAAACAGGTCAATGATAAAACCTCCTGGCAACGTATGCTCAAAGGTATCCCTGATGACATTGATCTACAACAACGTCGTGATGAACTGTTTGTGGATTTTGAAAAAGACATTGCAGCAATCAAACAACAATACGGTGATGATGCGGTTATCGAATTAAAAGATCAACAACCCTTGCAATTTGACTTCCCCGTTAAACACTACCCCGAAAAAGTAAAATCCCTCAATTTTGACAAGACCCCTGAAATAACAGGTGTATTACAGGGTATTAAAGCACAATACCTTATTTTAGACAGCGGTGTCTTGAACATCCGAAAATTTGCCGGCTATCTTGTTGAGTTTACTGCAAATTAACCTTATTCCCGCTTTAAAAAGTGATGAAATATTACCCATAAAGATCGAAATAGACTTGTAACTTATTGATTATAAACTATTCTTAGCAAAGGGTATGACAATAAACC
>JALXDW010000467.1 GCA_027070385.1 Chromatiales bacterium | reverse complement strand
CTGCGGCATCCGGTGTGGGGTGGGTAAACAACCGGTCATACAGACGTACTTCGGCTTCTACTGCATGACTGGCACAAACCCAGTGAATCACGCCTTTTACTTTACGTCCTTCCGGGTTTTTACCTAACGTCGCAGGGTCATAACTGCAACGTAATTCAATGACGTCACCTTGCTCATTTTTAATGACTTTTTCTGCTTTAATCACATAAGCATTGCGCAAACGGACTTCTGCACCTAATACGAGGCGTTTATATTTACGGTTGGCTTCTTCTCTAAAGTCGGCACGGTCAATATAAAGTTCTTTTGAAAAATAAATGGTTCGTTTACCCATGTCTTCTTTTTGTGGGTGATTCGGAGCCTGTAGCTCTTCTACTTTATTTACATCATAGTTTTCTAAAACTACTTTAATCGGATCAAGTACCGCCATTCTGCGTGGTGCATTTTCATTTAAGTCTTCCCGAATGGAATTTTCCAATACACCCATTTCAATGGTGTTATCGACTTTGGTAACACCAATCCGATCACAAAAATCACGAATGGAGGCTGGTGTAAAACCACGGCGACGTAAACCGGCTATGGTCGGCATACGCGGGTCATCCCAACCTTCGACATAACCATTGGTCACCAGCTCGGTGAGTTTACGTTTACTGGTAATGGTGTATTCAAGATTTAAACGTGAGAACTCAATTTGTTGTGGATGACAGTCGATAGTGATGTTATCCAGATACCAGTCATAAAGTGGACGGTGGTCTTCAAACTCCAGAGTACACAATGAATGCGTAATGCCTTCAAGTGCATCCGATATACAATGGGTAAAGTCATACATGGGATAAATACACCATGTGTCGCCTGTTTGGTGGTGAGTTAAACCTTTTCGAATGCGATAGATAGCCGGGTCACGTAAGTTGATATTACCCGAAGCCATATCAATTTTTGCTCGTAGTGTGCAGGCACCGTCTTCAAACTCCCCTGCCCGCATCCTTTTAAATAAATCCAGATTTTCCTCAACACTGCGGTTACGATATGGGCTGTCTTTACCCGGTTGGGTTAACGAACCCCGATATTCCCTGGTTTGTTCTGCATTTAAGTCACAGACATAGGCTTTACCCGCTTTAATTAATTCAACCGCGTAATCATGTAGCTTTTCAAAATAGTCGGATGAGAAATAAAGACGATCACCCCAGTCATAGCCTAACCACTTCACATCGGCTTTAATCGCTTCAACGTATTCGGTATCTTCTTTTGCCGGATTGGTATCATCAAAACGCAAATTGCAAGTGCCATTATAATCTTCAGCAATACCAAAATTTAAGCAAATGGATTTCGCATGACCAATATGCAAATAGCCGTTGGGTTCCGGTGGGAAGCGTGTTGCAACTTTACCATTATGTTTATTGTTACGAATATCTTCATCAATAATATGACGAATAAAGTTCTTAGGTTTAGTTACTTCTGCTTTATCTGTTGTACTGCTGTCTTTAGCACTCATCTTTATTTATAAGCCTTTTACTATTCTGTTATTTATGGTGATGGCTTTTACAGTTATGACTGTTCACGCTTTGCAATATATTCCAATGCCATTTTAATGCGCGCAATACATTTGTCTTTGCCTATTAAATAAGCGGTTAACTTAATGTCGGGGGAATTACCCTGCCCGCAAATAGCAACCCGTAATGGCATACCGATTTTACCCATTTTAACATCTAATTGTTCCGCAACCTGATTAATTGCGTCTGTAATAGCTTCTACAGACCAGTCCGTGATCTGTTCAAAGGCTGCCAGTACAGCGTTTAATGGTTTAGCTGCTACTGGTCTTAATTGTTTTTTTGCGGCTGTTTCTTCAAATTCAGAAAAATCCTTAAAGAAAAACAAACTGCTTTCAGCCATTTCAACCAGGGTCTTTGCTCTATCCCGTTGCGCCTCGATCACCTCATGCAGGTTTTCATGTTGTGCAGGATCGATTCCATACTTGCCCAGGTGAACATTTAGATGATGCGCGATATGTTCAACTTTACTTTCTTTTATATATTGCTGATTTAACCAGAGTAATTTATCCGGGCTAAAGGTGGATGCTGATTTGTTCACATCAGACAGGTCAAACTTTTCAATCATTTCATCAATCGAAAAAATCTCCTGATCACCATGCGACCAACCCAGGCGTACCAGATAATTAAGCAAAGCTTCAGGCAAATAGCCTTCGTCATGGTATTGCATCACACTCACTGCACCGTGGCGTTTTGATAAACGTTTACCGTCTTCGCCCAGTATCATTGGCACATGTGCATACACTGGCGGTTCAGCACCCAATGCTTTTAAAATATTCATTTGTCGGGGTGTATTGTTCAGGTGATCATCGCCACGAATAACATGATTAATATCCATATCCATATCATCAACCACCACCGTCAGGTTATAGGTAGGCGTACCGTCCGTACGGGCAATGATTAAATCATCAAGCTCATTGTTCTGAAAAGCAACTTTACCACGAATTAAATCGTTTACAACAACGCTGCCTTCAAGCGGATTTTTAAACCGTATAACATGAGGCTCTTCAGCATTGACAGTTTTATTACGACAACAGCCATCGTAACGTGGCTTTTGTTTGGCTGCCATTTGATCTTCACGCAACTTTTCCAGTCTCTCTTTTGAGCAATTACAGCGGTATGCATGACCATTTTCCATGAGCGTTTGAATAATTTCCTTATACCGATCAAACCGATCAGTTTGATAAAAAGGCCCTTCATCGTATTCCAGCCCCATCCAGGTCATGCCTTCTAATATGGCATTCACAGAAGCTTCTGTTGATCGTTCTCTATCGGTATCTTCTATTCGTAGTACAAACTGGCCCCCGTGTTTACGGGCATAAAGCCAGGAAAAAAGTGCTGTGCGTGCACCACCAATATGCAGGTAGCCTGTTGGGCTAGGTGCAAAGCGCGTCCGTATCGTCATATGTTCTCTCGGAAAATGTAGGGATTCATAAAGTGCGCTATTTTACCCTGCCAGAGGTAAATGTACAGAAGGGATACGCTAGCAGAATACGGGAAGATACTGAACGTTATCGGAGAAAAACTCAATACCTATTCGAGTGCCACTGACTCAAGTGTACAAGATTGCTTCACTGTAGTTGCACTCATCAGGAAAATATTGTTAAAGCGAAAGGCTACCGAAGTCATAAGTGCCTATCATTAAAAACACAGGCTTTGAGCCTGTATTTATCAGCTCAGTTCGAGTTGGATAGACGCAGCATTTCCAATGCTGCATAAGTGCCTGTCATTAAAAATACAGGCTTTGAGCCTGTATTTATCAGCTCAGTTCGAGTTGGATAGACGCAGCATTTCCAATGCTGCATAAGTGCCTGTCATTAAAAACACAGGCTT
>JALXDW010000466.1 GCA_027070385.1 Chromatiales bacterium | reverse complement strand
GTGTAGGATCATCCGGTTTACTTACCCAAGCAACCAGCGCATAACGTTGGCTATCGGTTTTTTTAATAACCGGTAATTCTATTTTCCAGTTACGCGTATTTGATAACTGCTGCGTATAACCTAACACGACAAAATGATGCCGTGCTGTCCGGCCTTGATTTTCAACGGCTAAAATATTCACAACCATCCCCATTCCCAAAATGGCCACATTCAGATTTAATTTGTTACCAACCTCAGCCGACTTTTTAAAACTGGCCGTCACTTTATTTTTATCAAGGCTTAACTTGAGCAGACCATTGTTCAACCCGGCTGAATCAGGGTAAGTATGAAAAAAACCACGCTGCCATGCCACACCATTGACCACAAATGCCGGGGTGTACACCGTACGGACATGCCTTAATGTTGAATAACGCCGTTGCCGATGAGAAAAAGCCGGCTGTGCAAAAACATCCTTCCAGCCGATGTAGTCCCAGTAATCCACATGAAAAACAACCGGGATATATTTCTGCCATAGCCTGTCATTTTTAATAAAGGTATTGATATATTCTTCAGCCGGTGGGCAACTACTGCAACCCTGTGAGGTAAAAAGCTCAATAAATATCGGTGTTTTACCCTGGCTTGATAAGGGGCTCGATAAACTGAATGCCGCTGCAAAGACAAAAGACGGCCATATCAATAACAGCGTCAGCAATATTTTTTTAGCATCCATGCTTTTGAGTGTAGGTTAAATTCTTAACAAATTTATCACAAGCACTGTCGTAGTAACGACAATCATGCCCGCATCAAGGGTGCCTCCACTTCTTCACGTTTTTGTTTACCAAGGAGCTGCTCTATCAGGGTCAGGACAAAATCCATTGCGGTTCCCGGCCCACGCGAGGTAACGATATTACCATCACTCACCACACTGTTTTCACTGTACGTTGCATCTTTGATAATGCGGGTATCGAGACTCCCTGGATAACTGGTAAAATTTTTGCCATCCAATAATCCCGCAGAGGCCAGTGCCTTAGGCGCAGCACAAATCGCTGCAATGGTTTTATTTTCTGCTGCCATTGCTTTTAGTTTATTCTGTATCCGTATGTCATTTTGTAAATGGTCAGCACCCGGCAAGCCACCAGGTAATACCATTAAATCAAAGGGCTCATTCATAACCTTGTCAATACTGGTGTCAGCAACAAGTACCATACCTCGGCTGGCCTGTACCGGATTTTCATCCAGACTGGCCGTCACTACCTGCATCCCCGCACGTGTCAGTAAATCAGTGATTGTCACTGCTTCCAGCTCTTCACAGCCTTGAGCCAGTGGTACCAGTACTTTTAATTGCTTTTGATTTGTTTGCGTGTTTGCCATTGCGTGAGCCTCTTTTGCATTTTACGTTGCGCACGAATACCTTTGCGTATGTTCAGTAATTTTGACATATAAACAAATTCCAGTCCCTGTGCTTTGGCTTGTGGCAACCACTTTTCAAGTACATGCATTGTTTCAGGAAAAGGATGTGCAATCACCACCACGCTGCCATTGCGCTTTGCAACAGCAACCGTCAATGCCAGTTGCTGTTGCATGGCTTTTTCCGACAAATCATGATCGACAAAAATATCACGCGTTTCACTTGGCAAGCCATATTGCCGAGCCGCTTTAAGTGCCTGACTTTTACCTGAAGTACGGCTGTCAACAAAATACATTTCTCTTGCTGCCAGGATTTCCATTAACCATGTCATCGGTTCCATCTGCTGAGTCAACAAACTCCCCATATGGTTATTAACACCTTTAATATACGGTATGGCTGACAGATCATGTTCCAGTTCCAGGCTGAAAACAGCTTTGTTCATTGACGATGTTAAACCACCCGGCCCCATCCGTTTACCGTTATTGGCTTCCATTGGAATATGCAACATAATTTCTTTTTGTTTATGATTGGCAAGGTTGGCCAGTTTCCGGGCATGTGGAGCATAAGGCAGAAACGAGTAGGTAATATTGGCAGGCAGATTGATGGCCCGCTTACCCGATTGATAGCGGTAACCCATATCATCAATAATAAGACTGATGTAGTAGCGGGGTTTAGCCTGTACAGGTTTTTTTTCCGTTGAGAGATTTGTCTGTAAAACAGTTTCCGGATTCAATATTGTTTGGCTAACAGGTTCAGCCAATACAGTTTGTGTTGCTGACAGCCCAACGGCCATTAAGGATAAGGCTGCTCTGAGTATTCTATACATAGGATATTCCGGTTAAAGAAATTATATTTTATCCACTACCACAGACTACTAGCGCCTTTATTGCCAAAACCTTTAATAAAAACCTGGTTCATCTTTAATTAAGAAGATAAACCGGTTTTATTCAATATCAGGAACCTATTTCCTGGTACTGAGTAAATGTAACCCTTTTAATAAATTAAGTGCTTCATATAAAGGATAATCTCTGCTTGCTAACGGTTTTTCGTTTGTTTTCTTTTTATTGTTTTTCTTCAAATCTTTCTCAATATCCGGATTTTTATCATTCGCCAGGTGACCTTTAAGATCAGCTTCTTTTATAAACTGATTACCGCCTTCTTTTAACGCAACTTTGACATTGCGTAGCTTGATATCAGGGGTAATCCCTTTTGCCTGAATAGTGCGATCATTCGGTGTGTAATAACGTGCTGTTGTCATTTTCAATGCTGTGTTATTTCCCAGCTTGACGATAGACTGTACGGAACCTTTGCCAAATGTCTGGCTACCCATAATCACTGCTCGCTTATGATCCTGTAACGCACCGGCAACGATCTCGGATGCCGAGGCAGAACCACCATTCACCAGAACCACTAATGGAATACCGTTAATGCGATCAATCGGTGTTGCCTGAAAACTGTGCTGGCTATCCATGTGACGACCACGCACAGAGACAATAACGCCTTCTGTCAGGAAAGTATCAGAAACAGCAACAGCGGCATCCAGCAAACCACCCGGATTATTGCGCAAATCCAGCACCAAGCCTTTCAAACCCGTCTTTTTGCTTTTCTTTTTAAGCTCATCAATGGCTTTTACTAAATCTTCACCGGTTCGTTCCTGAAATTGTGTAATACGCACATAACCATAACCCGGATCCAGCACACGGTGTTTGACACTTTTAACCCGGATCTTGTCACGCACCACAGTGACTTTAAAAGGTTTGTCCACACCCTCGCGTGACACCATCAAATCAATCGGTTCACCCGGTTTGCCACGCATCAATTTGACCGCTTCATCCAGCTCCATCCCTTTTACCGGTTTTTCATCCAGACGAATGATTAAATCCCCGGCTTTAATCCCTGCACGTTGTGCCGGGGTATCATCAATCGGAGAAATGACTTTGACAAAGCCATTTTCCATTCCAACAACAATCCCCAAACCACCGAATTCACCCCGTGTACCCA
>JALXDW010000465.1 GCA_027070385.1 Chromatiales bacterium | reverse complement strand
ATCTTAACCTGATCACAACAGCGCCAACGGTGGTTTTTGAAGTAAAAACCAACAAAGGCAATATCATTAAAATTGATAACCCGGCAGATTTACCAGATCAGGTACATGTTGCTGAAATTCGTGAACCGATAGTCACAGCCACTATCCTTGTTCCACAGGACTATGTAGGCAACGTGATGACCTTGTGTATTGAAAAACGGGGTGTACAAAAAGACATGCAGTATCTTGGCGGTCAGGTCAGTATCATTTTTGAATTGCCGCTGAATGAGATTGTGCTGGATTTCTTTGATAGACTAAAATCAGTCAGTCGGGGATATGCATCATTAGACTATGAATTTACACGTTTTCAGGCTGCCGATTTGGTTAAACTTGATATTCTGATTAATTCAGAAAAAGTGGATGCGTTGGCAGTGATTGTTCACCGTGATAATGCCATTTCACATGGTCGGAAATTAACCGAGAAAATGAAAGAAATTATTCCTCGCCAGATGTTTGATGTTGCTATCCAGGCTGCGATAGGCGTTAAGGTACTGGCACGGACAAATGTAAAAGCATTACGCAAAAATGTAACGGCAAAATGTTATGGTGGTGATGTATCACGAAAACGCAAGCTATTGGAAAAACAAAAAGAAGGAAAAAAACGCATGAAGCAAATTGGACGAGTCGAGTTACCGCAAGATGCTTTCCTGGCTGTTTTACATGTAGGTAAAGACAAATGACGATTGATTTCTCACTGATACTCGCTCTCGGAGCAGCCATTACAGGGTTTATCTGGTTGCTGGATATATTATTTTTTGCAAACAAACGCCAACATGAAGATGAACTTATTGAAGCATCTGGCCGTGAACGTGATATACCGGTTAAAGAAGAGTCGGAACCCTTTTTAGTCGAATATTCGAAATTTCTGTTTCCGGTTTTCTTTGTTGTTTTAATTCTGCGTGGCTTTGTAGTGGAGCCCTTTAAAATTCCATCCGGCTCAATGATCCCAACACTGGAAATTGGTGATTTTATTCTGGTGAGTAAATTCAGTTATGGACTGCGTGTACCGGTCATTAATAAAAAAATACTGGATTTAGGTACACCAGAGCGGGGTGATGTCGTTGTTTTCCGTTTCCCACGCGATCCAAAAATTGATTACATCAAACGCGTGATCGGTTTACCGGGAGATGAAATTGCATACCATAATAAACAGCTATACTTGAATGGTGAGCTTGTTCCTACAACTGAAATATCTCGTACCAGTTTTGGTTTTACGGAATACACACGCTATAAAGAAGAGTTACCCGGTTATTCGCATGAAATGCGCTTGAGTTCAAACCCACCGCATTTTGATCTGGTAACAACGGTTCCTGAAGGACATTATTTTGTGATGGGCGACAATAGAGATAACAGTAATGACAGTCGTGTATGGGGGTTTGTGCCAGATGAGAATCTAAAAGGGCGCGCCTTTGCAATCTGGATGAACTGGCAAGGCTGGAATCACTGGCCTAAATGGCAACGTGTTGGAGCCATAAAATAAACCCCGACGATATTTAAAGGGTTGTTAAATAGGAGAAATGCAATGAAATCAATTTCAAAACAACGCGGTCTTGCTGCAATCAGTTGGTTTATTATTATCGTCATTGGTGTGTTGTTTGTTACATTATTATTGCGCTTAATCCCTATCTATATCGAAGGTTTTTCAGTTTATGATTCACTGGACAGCATGAAACAGGATAGAAAGATTATTAACTATCCGGTATCAGCCATCAAAAAATCGTTGTTAAGGCGTTTAAATATCAATTCGGTATACTCGGTGACACCAGAAGATATATATGTAACACGAAAAGGTGGAAAGACCCGTATCGAGGTGGACTATGAAAAACGTGAAAATGTCGTTGGTAATCTTGATATTATTGTCCGGTTTAGAAAAGAAATTACAGTTCAATAACACCTTATGGAAAGCAGTGATAAGTTATTAAAAATAATTAAATATCATTTTAATGATAGTACATTACTGGATACAGCCTTAACCCACCGCAGTGCCGCTACAAAAAACAATGAACGACTGGAATTTCTTGGTGACTCTGTTTTGGGGCTGGTTATTTCAACTGAATTGTATCAGCGTTTTAGCGATATTGATGAAGGTGTTTTAAGTCGTTTGCGAGCCACTCTTGTAAAAGGTGAAACACTGGCTGAGCTTGCACGGGAAATCGGTTTGGGTGATTACATTCAGTTAGGTAGCGGTGAATTAAAAAGTGGTGGTTTTCGCCGGACATCCATTCTAGCCGATGCGTTTGAAGCTGTCATTGGTGCCATCTATCTGGATGGTGGTCTTAAAGCAGCAACAACGTTTATTCTGCAGCGGTATCATACACGCCTGCAACAGGTTAATCCTGAAGAAATAACGAAAGATCCAAAAACTCGTTTGCAAGAATATTTACAGGCACGAGGCTTGCCCGTACCTGTTTATACTGTACTGTCTATTGATGGTGAATCGCACCAACAAATCTTTACTGTTAAAGGATGTGTGGATGTGATTGATCATGATATTCAGGCAAGTGGCAAGAGTCGCCGCTTTGCAGAACAACAGGTAGCAGAAAAAATACTGGAATTATTGTCTAATGACGAATAACAAGACAAATTTTCGCTGTGGTTATGTTGGCATTATTGGACGGCCGAATGTGGGTAAGTCCACATTATTGAATCATATTCTGGGGCAAAAATTATGCATTACTTCGCGTAAGCCACAAACAACACGTCACCAGATTCTGGGTATTAAAACAACACCAACAGCACAGGCAATTTATGTGGATACCCCTGGCGTACATAAAGACAGTTCACGAGCAATGAATCGCTATATGAACCGTGCAGCACACAGTATTATTGATGATGTCAATGTGATTTTATTCCTGGTCGAAGCGGGTGTTTGGTCAGATAAAGACGAATGGGTACTTGAAAAAATAAAAAGCACGAGTCGCCCCATTATTCTGGTCATCAATAAAGTGGATCAGCTACAGGATAAAGCGGAACTTTTACCTTTTATGCAAAAATTAAGTCAGAAATATGCTTTTAAAAGTATTATTCCAATCTCTGCATTAAAAGGTAAATACATCCCCGACCTGGAAAAAGAAGTTGAGCAATTACTGGATATTTCAGAACCCTTCTTTCCTGAAGATCAGTTTACAGACCGGAGTATGAAATTTTTAGCCGCTGAAATTATTCGCGAAAAACTGACTCGCCAATTAGGCCAGGAACTGCCGTATGATTTAACGGTTATGATCGAAAAATTTGAGGAACAAGGTAACAAAATAAATATTAATGCCGTTATTCTTGTTGAACGAAAAAATCAAAAACCGATTATCATTGGTAAATCGGGGCAGCGTCTTAAAAAGGTAGGCACCCAGGCACGAATTGA
>JALXDW010000464.1 GCA_027070385.1 Chromatiales bacterium | reverse complement strand
GTTATTAATCAATGAGTTATATTGTTTTTATAGGCTATTGTTGTTTATATGTTGGTTTTTCCAGGTTTAAACAGCGGCTAAAAAATAATCGTATATTAGCTGTGAATAACATTCAAAAAAAAGTTAAGAAAGTCTTGTATTTCGTTTTAGATTTGTTAAAAGCGATTTTCGTTAAATGTACGGGTTGGCGATTAAGCGGGCTTTTTTACCCTTTAACATATAGGGTCAAGGGGTTACTTTGCGATAGGGCGTTTTCTTTTTAATTGAATAGTCAGCTTTTCGCGGTAAGGATTAATAACGGTGGTGAGGTGGTTGTTAACAGGGTAGTGTGTTTTGGCATCAATCGGGGTGACGGGGGCGACGTGCATCGACATGGCTGCCGGGTTGGAGGCTGCCTTTTGTTGCGAGTGTTTTTGGAATAACAATGTCAGCATCTGCTCATACAGTTGCAAGATATCGGTTGTCCCCCAGTGTCGTGGTTGCCAACTTTTTTTAAAGAAGCCGTCCAGCCAGAAGACGGATTCATTCAATGTAGTGGTTGATAAATCTTGTGTCAGCACGGGCAGCCTCCAGGGCGTTTTTTGTCTCAATTTTCGATAACTCGACAAGAGATAAGGGCCGCGGTGTTTGAGCCTGGGAAATTCAGCCAGCAATTTTTGGCTACATTGGTAGTCGTAATTATGCAATATCCAGCGGGCTGCAGGATGATAATCGTCTTCTGTGGGCTGCATCACCCAGCTCTGGGGTAAAAAAGAAACGGGAATATAAAAACCATGTTGCTGCTGAGGTGCTATCTTATTTTTTGTGTAACGCTGTTTTAATTTGTGAATTTTCCTGAGTAAATATTCGACTTGTGCAAGTGCGCGGGTATGATGATTTAATACAGGCTGTTGTGAAAAGAGCAAATAAGAGTAAAAGCTGTAGTTTCCTGTTATGTTGCAGTCGCTAATAAAGAGTTCAGTTAAATCACTGTTAGCGAAAACAGGCCGTAAGGTAAAAAGTAACAGTAATGTTATTATGAGTTGTGGCGGAGCTAAAATGAATAATTTCAAAACTGAACCTGGTTATCTATTTTTATAATGAATATAAGTCGTATAAAAAATCCTTCTTTATATGTTAAGTGACGTTGCGAAGTATAGGCAATGTGCAATAAAAAAACATCATTTTAAGCGTTTAATATTGCAGCAAGGGTTCTCTGTATGGATACAAAACAGATGATAACCTATAATCAGAATGTGAAATGATTCAGGAGAGGTTAATGGCAAGTTATAAATGTGAAAAATGTGGCATGAGTATTGGCTCAATGACATGCGGGCAATGCGACAAGGAATTGGTGCATGGCACGATCCGGGCCGATGAAGGCCATGATATTCATGTTTGTGAATGTCGGGATGGACATGGTAAAGTGAAGTCTCCTATGTGTTGTGGACAGGACATGATCAGTATTGATTAAACTATTCTGGGAATGGTTTAAAATCGAAAGCCCGTCTTGTTTTAGACGGGCTTTTTTATTGTATCCAGTTAACCATATTCAAGCTAAAGGCTTGAGTCGATAGGATGGCTATGCTCAAATGAACATTCCACTTGGCAAGAAAAGAAAGGATACTGATTATGTTAAAACCTGATTTGAGTAAAGAAATTTTAAAATGGATAGTTTGGGGATTGTTGCTGTTTTTTTCTGTTTCTATCTCTGCAAAAGTGCGCACAAAGGTTATCTCATATAGCGTTAACGGGACTGAATTAAGTGGTTATTACGCCTATGATGATGCAATAAAAGGGAAACGCCCAGGGGTGTTAGTGGTACATGAATGGTGGGGGCATAACGACTATGCGCGTAAGCGGGCACGTATGTTGGCCGAGTTAGGTTACAGTGCTTTTGCTCTGGATATGTACGGCAAAGGCAAGTTGGCTGCTCATCCGGCTGATGCAAAAAAATTCATGATGGAAGTGATCGAAAAAATAGAGACGGCACGTCAGCGTTATAAAAAAGCACTGGCGGTTTTAAAGGCGCAGCCGGTAACGGATACAACGCGTCTTGCTGCGATTGGTTACTGCTTTGGTGGCGGTATTGTATTGGATATGGCGCGGCAAGGGTTGCCACTAAAGGGTGTGGTCAGTTTTCATGGCAGTATTGCTGCCAAACAACCTGCGGTTAAAGGCAAGGTTAAGGCCCGTGTTCTTGTTTTGAACGGTGCGGCCGATCCGTTTGTTACACCAGAGCAGATCAAGGCATTCAAGCAGGAGATGACAAACGCGCAAGTACAATTTGAATTTATAAACTATAAAAATGCAAAACACAGTTTTACGAATCCTGTCGCCGATGAGTTTGGTAAAAAGTTTAATATGCCATTGCAGTACAATGCCGAAGCTGACAAAAAATCATGGGCTAAAATGCAAAATTTCTTCAAGGAAATATTCTAGCAATATGAACCTGGATTTACTGGCTGAGCAAATTAGCACGGCAACGGCTGAGCCATTCCGGATAAAACAACAGCGCATGGTGGGCGGTGGTTGTATTAATTCAGCATATTGTATTGAATCTGAAAACAAACGTTATTTTGTAAAACTGAATGCAGCTGACAAGCTAACTATGTTCGAAGCAGAAGCGGAGGGGCTGACTGAACTCGCGAAAGCCGATGCGGTGCGTGTACCGGTACCAATCTGTACCGGGGTCGTTGCACAACAAGCGTTTATTGTTATGGAATACCTTGAACTGGGTGGGCAAGCCCGCATGGCTGATTTCGCTGAACAGTTGGTAAAAATGCATCGTTGCACTCACTCCGTATTTGGCTGGCAACGTGAAAATACCATTGGTTCAACCTTACAGGAAAATAAACCGGATGATAACTGGGTGTCTTTTTGGTGCGAACAGCGGTTGGGTTTTCAATTAGAGTTGGCAAAGCGAAACGCTGCCAGCCGGCACTTGCTACAAAAAGGTGAGCGGCTGCAATCTGAGTTGGGTGTTTTTTTCAAAGGTTATCAGCCTGAAGCTTCTTTATTGCACGGTGATTTATGGTCGGGCAATGTTGCGTTTAACCGGCAGGGGCAAGCTGTGATTTTTGATCCCGCAACCTATTATGGTGATCGTGAAGCCGATATTGCCATGACCGAGCTTTTCGGTGGCTTTCCGGCTGAATTTTATACGCATTACCAACAACAGTGGCCGCTGGATGAAGGCTACAGTATTCGAAAGACGTTATACAATCTGTATCATATTCTGAACCACTTCAATATGTTTGGTGGTGGGTATGCATCACAAGCAGAAGGGATGTGTGAGCGATTATTAGCCTATATTTGATATAATCCCCACTTTAACATTGAATAAAAGCAATAATACCATATGCATTCCCACTTAATTGCAAATATTATTTTAAAATTACTTTTCTGTGACTCAGGATAAAGT
>JALXDW010000463.1 GCA_027070385.1 Chromatiales bacterium | reverse complement strand
CTTAAACATGAAGGACGGTATGATGATGCGCTTAAATTATTGGCATCACTCCCTTCAGCGATGCATTCACTAAAAGAAATTATAGCTCTACAGGACGAGCTGAGTTTTCTGGCAATAGCCAATACCATTACTGATGTTGAAAACTTAATTAGACAAATAGAACAGGGGGACAACGATCCGAAAAGTCTGCAACAACTTGCCGCTTTTTATGTGCTAAACAAGGAATACGAGCGCGCGATGCAGTTATTGGTCAGGTTGATGGACGTGGATCAAAATTTTGACAGTGCTTATCCCAGAACTGCGATGCTGAAAATTTTTGATATTGTTGGGCGCGAGCATCAACTGGTTGCTCAATTCAGGCCGGCATTACGCCGTTATACACATTAAAGAGGATTAACAGGCTATACGCTCTGCATAATGAACCCAGCAAACATGCGGGTGCACAATATCTTGTGCAATAATTACTTCCATGCCAAGCCACTGTTTGATTTGTTGTTGGGTTAGAGATCCATCAAAAGATAACTTGAGATGTTGAGCGTGATCCGCATTTAGATAAAGCAAGTTTGGATTAAAACCATGTGCCTTTTCAAAATCCCGTGCAAGTCGATAAATGTAATCAAGCATCTTTATGCCTCTCTACCAAAGGTGAATGTGGACAGCTCAGATATAGACTAGCAACATTGTATGACAGTAAGATGACATATTATTGGCATGTATTAACGGTCGGTATCCCGGTCGTTGGCCGTTTGTTTATGCGGAACTTCCTACCCAGAAACTGATGTTTTTATCAATAAATTCTTTATATGGCATATAGTGTGAACCATCACATGAAAAAGTCAGGCTGATCATACCGTTAAAAATATTAATGGAGGACGAGCGTAAATAAATATTTTCATCGGTAAAGCGCAGCTGTTTCATATTATCCAGGATGGTTTTTATTGCATCGGCAGGGATGATGGCATCTTCGGGGTAATCATGGATTGGATAGGCCAAACAAATATCCGGGTCGGATAATTCCTCTGCTTGCAGAATATGGTAGCGGTAAGGATCATGCATAAGCCAGATGGTGGCTCGGCTACTTGAAAAATGCAGCACCAACTGGAACATCCCATGTGCTACGGCAAGTTCTTCGAGTATTGACATGGCCTGATCGATGTCTTTGTCTAATAAACTTTCTGCACGTGTTTGCTGGAACAGGGTACCACGAATGGCGGCATCCCCTTTGATTTGTCGCCACTGAGTGGGTTCTTCATACATTTCTGCGGTAACTGGCAGGTTACGCAAGTCAAAGTCAGCACCGATAAAGCCAACGACTTCATTATCCTTGCGTACCACTTGCAATGCTGTGAGGGATGGGCGTGCAACACGTAAACTGATATAGGCTTCAGAGAGCAGAAAGCCACTGACTGGTACTAACTCATTCATATAAGGGCGCTTGGAGCGGTCACGTCCATAATGTTCGGGCAGGATACCGGAACTGGAAATATTATCACTGATTTGCACGCCATTAGTATCGAGTGCATATAAAAAAGTACAGTTTGGAATCATTTTAATGGATTTTAACAGTACATCGTCAAGGGCCTGACGATCTGGCCAGGCAGCTTCACAGGCAAAGGCAATTTTTGCCAGAGGTGTGGCCAGACTTTTTTCCAGTGATTCGCGCTGTTTTTGAATACTTTCCTTGAGAGTTTTTTTCATAGCTTTGTTTTACACATTAGTTGATAAGTAGCTTGTTTTAATTAAATGATTTGGAATAACCAGCGGGTTGCATACACCTTGCTTGTCATGGGTATGCTTTTGGTGGTTGTCTGAAAAGTCGGCACGCCAGTCCCATAATGATTGCGCGATACGGCCAAACATATAATCCGCTATTGGTCGTAGCCAGCCATGGTTAACAAACCAGCCAAATGTTCGCACACCCATCCAGATAAATAGCCGAACAAATCTATCATAAAGGCTTAATTTTAAACCGAGAGCTGTGTAGCATTGTTCAGATATTAATTTAGAGGTGACCAGTCGGGCTAAACGCCGGACATGCAAAATACGACCAAAAGGAATTAAGCGGCCGGCATTATCCGAAAACACTTCCAGTAACGATTGTTGCAGTAAAACACCATCCTGAGTTTTTCCGAGTCGACGTTGAATAATCTGGTTATAAATAACATCGGCTTTTTGATAAGTACTGAATTCTTTCAGAAAAGCTTCATCAACACCTAAAACATAACCTGCAATATTCCAGGAATGCAGAAAGGCTTCCTGCTGGCGCGAATCAAGCTGTACTCCTATTTTATCCAGACCGCGTAAAATTAAATAGGAAAAAGTCAGCAAGGTTTCTGCCAGTGCCTCCTTGTTAATCGGAATGCCATCCTGGGCTTCATTCCATGTATCCGGTTTATTATTGCCATACCAATTATATTGGTCTTGAAAAGTATCGAACACATAAGCCAATAAAAAATTATCAGGATCAATATTATTGTTATGATCATGCGCGGCCAGTAACCTTTCTTTATGTAATAGTAAATGGCGAACAGCAGCATGGATTAAACGAATTTTTAATATTGATTGTATTCCCTTACCCGCCAGCTGATTGTTTTCAATTTTAAGACCATCAGTACTCATTACATCGGTGACCATTTGCGCTGTTTCAACCAGTCGTTTAGGTGCATCATCAATTAATCGACGGGTAAAGCCCAGAACTTTTACGTCGGGGCTGCAAACATAGCAAACAGGCAGACTGGCACAACCGAGTACCATAAAGCTGGTAAACAGATGGTCCTGAAAAACATGGCCACCTAATTTTAATTTATCACTGTCGATCCAGTCTGGAAGTTTAACTGCCTCGGTGAAATATTTTTCCAGCGCTTTGCGAATGGTTTCGTCTTCAGGGAAAGCCTGATTAATTATTGCCGGCATATTATCATCAGCAGGCATTCGAATCATATTTTGTAGTTTTTCAGCGAGCTCCTGAATAGAACCAGCGTATTGTTTTGCAAAGGCATCAATGACTTCATCAGCAAGTGGATCGCCTTTACGACGGAATTCATCTAATTGTTGTTGCGTAAAAGGTGATGTGATTGTATTTATTTTATTATTCATCGTTGAACCCTTTATGAGTGAGTGAATGTCATTTTTAAAAATACCAGAGTTAAGCCTTGAATGAATTGTCTGGACTATTTGTTATTTCAATGCGTTAACTTATTCTGTTGAGCATATGCTTATTCTTTGTTGTAAATGCATATAATTTACCTGTGATGTACCAGTGACTAAAAAAAGCTTCGCTAATAATACGGAGAATATTTCTTAGTCGATAAGAAAAAATATTCTCAGCTGCACAAGGCGTGGCAATAATTTTAAAACCTTGCGCCAGTGTTAATGCACGGTATAAATGAAAACGATTGGTCAG
>JALXDW010000462.1 GCA_027070385.1 Chromatiales bacterium | reverse complement strand
GTTCAGTTATAGTCACGTAGCTCAGTTGGTTAGAGCACCACCTTGACATGGTGGGGGTCGGTGGTTCGAATCCACTCGTGACTACCATATTAATACTCAATTTTGTTTTTGTTGTAACGGGGCAAGAACAAAATTTAATGAATTTGAATCACCAACGCGAAGCCGTAAGCTAAAAGACTAAATGCCTGAAGTAATACACTGATGGCGTTCCAAAATAAAATGCCCACTGCTGTGGGCATTTTTATATAACAACCCTTACCTTACTCATTCTGATAAATCAGTTGTAAAGTCTTTAAAAATACGACTCAGAGCAACACCATAAGCTTGAACGGCCCCGTGCATGGTATTGCTTTTAGCCGCTACATTTTGCTCATAGTGAAAACTCTGGTAACGACCATTTTCCCGGTAAACCTCAAACTCTATTTCGACATGTACTGACTGGGACGTTGTCTGGATAATTCGTTCAAACCCCAGTAATTTCCCGGTTATACGCAAATCAGCATCTGAATTGATCGATTGTTGCACTACATTTTGGCTAATATGACTTTCAGACAAATAAGTCTTTAAGGCATGCTGTATTAATTGTGTGGGCGGCATTGCCCAGTGATGGTAATGGTAGCGTTTTATTTCCAAAGGAAAATCAGCATTAGCATAAAGTAAGGCTCGCTCATTATAGATACCATATGCATAAACCTTGTTGATGTTTATGCGCTTATACTTGCCTGTGAACTTGTCAGCAGTTGCAACACTTAAAGTATAGAAGCGATCTTCGGGGATACTGCTGGGACTACCAAAACAGGCTGCCAATAATAAGCTTGCCAAAACCAATATACCGAACCCAGTAATTTTTGTGATCATTTCACTTCATCCTTTACCGGTTTACCATTCAGGAGTATGCCCGGATTACTGCGTATCTGATGAGAAAATTCACTGATATTTCGACTGGAAACATCCAGATTATACATTATCGTTTCCATATTCTGGGAAACACTATTCAGTGATTTGCGCAAGTCCTGCATTGAGCGACGAATGTCACTGCTGTTCTCTGCCAGGAGTTGACTGGAGTGCCCCACTAATCCCTGTAACTGTTCGGTTATAGTATTCAGTCGAGAGGAAAGGCTAACTAAATTAGCCGTGATTTTATCTGTATTAGTAATGGTGTTATTTAAACGTGTGCTGTTCTCGTCAGTTAACAGATTTGCCAGGCGTTTCGAAACTGTATTAAGTGCGGCTATAAGCTCCCTTGAATCATCAACAATTTCAGGGATATTGTTTCCAAAGCCATCAACCTGTTTATTAATGTTTTTAAGTAATGGAACAAGGCCTTCTTTATTCAGGCTGGAAAACTCTCCACCCATTGAATTTAATATCGCCATCATATCCAGTGAAGGATGGCTGACTAACATCCCTCCCGGTTTTAGCAAAGTGTCGGCTGCACCTTCTGAAATATCAATTTGCGCTTCTGCCAGTAACCCGGGTGAAACAACCCGAACAAAAGAGTCAACAGGCACAGGCCAACCCGATTTTACCGATAACTTTAATTTATAGTTTGTTCTGCCTTTTTCACGTAGTGGCATAATATCCACTAATTGGCCGACTTTAAAACCACCGTAGGTAACTGTTGTTCCCTGCCGAATACCGGAAACGTTCTCATACATTGTATAGTAAAAGTCAGCATCACTCCCTCTGCCCGTTATTTTTAACAATACAAAAACCAGTAGAAATAACATTATCAGGGTAAAACTGCCAACGTAAAAATAATTTATATTATCGCGTTTCATAATTTGTCTTTAATATTTCAGCTTGATGATGCCTGGCGCGTTAGCCGTTGCAAATATTCGTCTGCATCTATTTCTTCATTACGTGCCTGTCGATGTAACAAACTTTGAATACGCTTATTCGAAGAATTCTTTACCTCGTCAACACTGCCTGTCATTAATATTTTTCCCTGATCGAGTACTGTTATTCGATCTGCAATTTTATAGGCACTTTCCAGTTCATGAGTAACTACAACAATGGTCATTTGCATTGCATCGCGTAAGGTCAAGATAAGTTCATCCAGTTCAACTGCAGCAACAGGATCCAGACCGGCTGAGGGTTCATCAAAAAAAAGCAGCTTGGGATCCATGACAATGGCACGCGCAAGTGCGGCACGCTTTATCATGCCACCGGATAACTCCGCTGGCTTCAAGTCTTCAAAACCAGCGAGATTGACCACTTCCAACTTCATTCGGCTCATAATATTAATTGTTGCTTCATCCAGTTCGGTATGTTCACGCAAGGGCAAACGTACATTTTCACCAACAGTTAATGAGTTGAACAGCGCGCCTCCCTGAAACGCAACACCCATGTTCTTTCGCATGGCGTGCATTTGTGCCTCTGTCATCTGCATAATATTCTGTCCTAGCAAACTGACTTTGCCAGAGGTGGCTTTTTTTAAACCTAACAGGCTTCTTAAAAAGGTACTTTTACCTGAACCACTACCGCCCATAATCACTAAAATTTCACCTTGCGGGACTTCCAATGAAATATTTTTTAATATTTCCCGATCACCATAATGACTCACCAGATTTTCGACCTGAATAGCGGCTTGTATTTTACTGGATGAAGTTTCCATACATTCTGTCTATCGATTTAAAAAGTAGGTGAAAATCATGTCAGCCAATACTATCAGGCTTATCGACATGACAACCGAGCGTGTCGTTGCACGCCCAACACCTTCTGCACCACCGGATACCTGAAAGCCATTACTTAAACTGACCAATGCTATAACACAGGCAAAGACAACACTTTTAATGAGTCCTTGCATCAGATCATTCACAGATAGAATTTCAAAACTACGTTCAGCATAGGCAGTAAAACTGATATTCAGATCGATATACGAGTACAACGCGCCACCTAATAAACCCATAAAATCGCCCAGAATCACCAGCAGTGGAAGCATAATGAGCATCGCAATCAAAACGGGTGAGGCAAGATACCGTACCGGATTAATCCCCATCACTTGTAAAGCATCAATTTCCTGTGATTCATTCATCGTACCAATACGTGCTGCAATGGATGAACCGGAACGACCAGCGACTAAAATACCAATGATCAAAGGAGAAAATTCACGTGTAACGGATAATGCAATCCCTAAAATAACCTGTGACTGGGCACCAAATGTTTTCAGTGTTTCAATGCCCTGTATAGCGAGCATGATGCCAATCGCAAAACAAAGCACAGCTGAAATCGCGACAGCATCCACACCTATTTGGCGTGCTTCATTAACAATGGCCGAGAAATGAATCCTCTGCTGGCGACGTTTGCCCGGAACCAGCCAATAAATACTTTCAACAAACAGTGCTGCAATATAGCCACATTCTTCAATACTGCTTGCCGTTTTACGGCCAAATGTTTCTATATTAT
>JALXDW010000461.1 GCA_027070385.1 Chromatiales bacterium | reverse complement strand
CCACGGAAACCGGAACCACCCGCAGTTGCCCAACACAAGGCATTGCCCTGTCGGTCGGTGATCATCACAATAGTGTTATTAAAGGACGCATGAATGTGCGCAATGCCGTCAGAGACGTCACGTTTTACCTTTTTCTTACGCGAATGAGCTTTTTTAGTTGCCATATTAATTACTTACCTAAAGACTTATCTTTTAATGGGTTTACGTGGACCTTTACGAGTCCGAGCATTTGTTTTAGTACGTTGACCGCGCAGTGGAAGACCACGACGATGGCGAATACCACGAAAAGTCCCCAAATCCATCAAACGCTTGATATTCATTGACACTTCACGTCGCAGATCACCTTCAACAGTATACTTTGCAACTTCACCACGAATCTGCTCCAGGACATTTTCGTCGAGTGCGCTGATTTTGGTGCTGGGTTCAACACCCACTGCCGCACAAATTTCTTGTGCGCGAGTCCGACCAACACCATAGATTGCAGTCAAAGCAATAACAGCATGCTTATGATCGGGTACATTAATTCCGGCTATACGGGCCATGGATTACTTCCTCAAAATTTCAATAAATTATCACGCAGCCCGAAATTTTCGTGCCGCGCGAAACCGCTAATTGTACGCATTTCTAGCGAGCTGAGCAAGACCTAACCTTGATTAAAGCCTTGAAAAACAGCCGCTAAACACCCTTAACCCTGGCGCTGCTTATGACGGCCATTTTTACAAATGACTCGCACAACACCATGGCGACGGATAACTTTACAGCTTGAACATATTTTCTTTACTGATGCTCTCACTTTCATGCTAGTTACTCCTAAAAATTAATGACAATTCTGAAAAACTTCAACCTCAGCGGAAAATATTCAGAATTATACTTTTTTACCTTTCATATTGGCCTTTTTCATCAGCCCTTCATACTGGTGAGACATCATATGTGCCTGGATCTGTGCCATTGAGTCCATTACCACCACCACAATAATCAACAGTGATGTTCCACCAAAATAAAACGGTACATTCCACTCCAGAATCAAAAACTCAGGAAGCAAGCATACCGCTGTAATATAAATAGCACCCACCAATGTCAAACGACCTAAAATAGTATCAATATGCTTTGCAGTTTGTTCACCTGGACGCACACCAGGGATAATTGCGTTTGCTTTTTTAAGATTATCCGCCGTTTCTTTCGGGTTATACATCAACGCTGTATAAAAGAAACAGAAGAAAATAATTGCTATCGCATAAAGTAATACATACAAAGGCTGACCAGGTGACAATAATGTTTTGATATCTGTCAACCAGCCCAAACTGGAATCATTTCCAAACCAACCTGCAATCGTCGCAGGGAATAAAATAATACTTGAAGCAAAAATCGGAGGGATAACACCCGCCATATTAATTTTCAACGGCAAATGACTTGTTTGCCCTTGATACATACCCCGCCCCTGCTGCCGCTGTGCATAATTGACAGTAATACGTCGTTGCCCACGCTCCATAAAGACAACAAAAGCGGTTACGGCTATCGCCAAAATAAACAGAATTAAAATAACAGCCGAACTCATTTCACCGGTACTACCACGCTCAAGTGTACCTGCAATAGCACGTGGCAAACCAGCGACGATACCCGCAAAGATAATCAGTGAAATACCATTACCAATACCGCGCTCTGTTATCTGCTCACCCAACCACATTAAAAACATGGTTCCGGTTACCAATGTGATAACCGTTGTAAAATAAAATAGATAGGCATTATCAATAATAACCAGACCGTCTTGCCTGAATAATGCTACGGCTATACCTAATGACTGAAAAGTACCAAGCAACAATGTTCCATAACGCGTGTACTGGGTAATTTTACGTCGACCCGATGCACCTTCCTTACTCAATGCTTCCAGCTTGGGATGCACCTTGGTCAAAAGTTGCATAATAATCGATGATGAAATATAAGGCATAATACCTAAAGCAAACAATGACAGGCGTGACAGTGCACCACCGGAAAACATGTTAAACATGTCTAAAATGGTGCCTTTTTGCTGTTCAACCATCTGCGCCAATTGTGCCGGATCGATACCCGGAACAGTAATAAATGAGCCAATACGAAACACTAACAAAGCGCCAATAACGAACATAATACGTTGGCGTAGTTCGGTCAGCTGCCCACTACTTGCAGAAGGAATGTTCTTACGGGTTGCCACTAGTCTTCGATCTTCCCGCCAGCTGCTTCAATGGCTGCACGCGCACCTTTGGTCACACGCAAACCTTTAACTGTAACCGCTTTGGTAATTTCGCCTGACAACATCACTTTCGCACGTAACACGTCATGACGTACCAGATTTGCGGCTTTTAAAGCAGCCAAATCGATCACGTCAGCATCAATCAGATTGAGTTCATGAGTACGAATTTCATCTGTCACAAAACCAATACGAGAACTAAAGCCACGCTTGGGTAAGCGACGTTGCAAAGGCATTTGTCCGCCTTCAAAACCCACTTTATGATAACCACCTGAACGGGATTTTTGGCCTTTATGACCACGGCCACAAGTTTTGCCTAAACCAGAACCAATGCCACGACCAACACGTTTTGCTGCTTTATGTGAACCTTCAGCTGGCTTGAGTGTATTTAAACGCATCATTATTCCTCAACTTTAACCATATACGATACGGTATTGATCATGCCACGAACTGAAGGTGTATCTTCAACTTCAACGGTATGATGCATACGACGTAAACCTAAACCCGCAACACATGCTTTATGTGAAGCCAAGCGACCAATAGTACTTTTAAACAGTGTCACTTTGATTTTCTTTTTACCAGCCATTATCTTATTCCGTAATATCTTCGACTTTTAAGCCACGTTTTGCCGCAACTTGCTTGGGTGACAACATGTTTGCTAGGCCATCAACGGTAGCTCGAACAACATTAATTGCATTATTGGTACCAACACATTTTGCCAAAACATTGCGAACACCCACAACATCAAAAACAGCACGCATTGGACCACCGGCAATAACGCCCGTACCATCAGAAGCAGGTTGCATATAAACTTTTGCAGCCCCTTTATGAGCCATAACTGGGTAATGTAATGTACCTTCATTTAACTCAACAGTTTTCATGTTTTTACGTGCGTCTTCCATTGCTTTTTGAATCGCAACCGGTACTTCACGCGCTTTACCACGTCCGTAGCCTACTTTGCCATTTCCATCGCCAACCACTGTCAACGCAGAAAAACCAAAAATGCGACCGCCTTTTACAACTTTTGCAACTCGACGAATGTCTACAAGACGTTCCTGTAAACCATCTGCTGCTGTTGAGTTTTCAAATCCTGCCATAATATTTACCTTTTAAATACTTAATCCAGCTTCACGAGCCGCATCTGCCAGCGCCTTTACACGACCATGGTAACGGAAACCAGAACGATCAAAAGCAACACTATCGATCCCGGCTGCTTTTGCTTTTTCTGCAATCACTTTACCCACCGCCGTTGCAGCTTCTACATTACCTGTACTTTTCAAACCTGCTTTAACCTCAGCTTGCACTGTTGAAGCACTGGCCAGAACTTTAACACCATCAGCAGCTATTACTTGTGCATAAATGTGACGTGGTGTGCGATGAATCGTTAAACGAGGCACAACAAGTTCACGAATTTTAGCGCGTGTTTTACGTGCGCGTCGCAATCGAGATAATTTCTTATTCATTCGCTTACCCTACCTTATTTTTTCTTGGCTTCTTTACGAACAATATGCTCATCAGCATATTTAACACCCTTACCTTTGTAAGGCTCTGGTGGACGGAAAGCACGAATTTCAGCAGCAGCCTGACCAACACGTTGCTTATCAATACCACTGACAATGATTTCTGTCTGACTGGGTGTTTCCGCTGAAACACCTTCCGGTAATTCATAATTGACCGGGTGTGAAAAACCCAATGTCAAATTCAGCGTTTTACCCTGTGCTTGTGCGCGATAACCAACCCCAACAAGTAACAGTTTCTTTTGAAAACCTTCACTTACACCCTTCAACATATTGTTGATTAGCGCACGCGCTGTACCTGATTGAGCTGGGGCACCTGCCTGACCTTCACGAGAAGCAAATGAAATTACATTATCGGCTGCAGTTACTTCAACTGCAGGATGAATATCATGTTCTAAAGTTCCTTTTGAACCTTTTACACTAATATGCTGATTGTTAATTGAAACATCAACACCTTTAGGTATTTCAACTGGAGTTAATCTTGCCATTATATTAAACCTTAATTACTGCTTACTGTACGGTACAAAGCACTTCGCCACCATGCCCGGCTTGACGCGCAGCACGATCAGACATTAAACCCTTTGATGTAGAGATAATCGCAATCCCTAAACCACCCATTACTTTAGGCAGCTCATCACTACCTTTATATATACGAAGACCAGGACGACTAACACGTTTGATTTTTTCAATAACTGGCTTGCCATCAAAATATTTCAAAACAATATTCAAATTTAACTTGCCGTTATCATCTTCAACTGAAAAATCGCTAATAAAACCTTCATCTTTCAAAACCTGAGCAATTGCTTGCTTCTGTTTTGAGCTACGCATAGACACATCTACTTTTGATGCATGCAAACCGTTACGAATACGGGTTAGCAAGTCAGCAATTGGGTCAGTCATCATAATTCTGTTCTCCTAAATTCTATCTTGGCTATCTATACAGACTACCAGCTTGCCTTGTGTAAACCAGGCACATCACCACGCATTGTCGCTTCACGTAACTTGTTACGGCACAAACCAAACTTGCGGTATACCGCATGTGGGCGACCAGTAATCTGACAACGACGTTGCACACGAACAGGATTCGCGTTACGGGGTAATTTTTGTAATGCTTTTTGAGCTTCCATACGCTCCTCAAAAGAAACCGTCATATCTTTAATGGTTGCTTTTAATGCAGCACGTTTGTCTGCATATTTTGCAACTGTTTTAATGCGTTTCTTTTCGCGTTCTTTCATGCACATTTTAGCCATTTATATTCTCCTAGCCTATCAGCCCTTTAATGGGGAAGTTAAAGGCGGCTAACAATGCACGACCTTCTTCATCTGTTTTCGCGGATGTTGTGAAAGTAATATCCATACCGCGTAATGTGTCAATTTTATCATATTCAATTTCAGGAAAAATAATCTGTTCCTGAACACCCATACTGTAGTTACCACGGCCATCAAATGATTTTGGATTTAAACCACGAAAGTCACGAATACGAGGTATGGCAATACTCACCAGACGGTCCATAAATTCATACATGCGCTCACGGCGTAACGTGACTTTGCAACCAATCGGCCAGCCTTCACGTACTTTAAAACCTGCAACAGATTTGCGAGCCTTGTTAATAATAGGTTTCTGCCCGGTGATTTTAGTCATATCACTGACAGCATTTTCCATGACTTTCTTGTCATTCAATGCTTCACCTACACCCATATTAACAGTGATCTTGGTAATGCGCGGCACTTGCATAACACTTTTATAACCAAACTGCTCTTTAAGCTTTGGCACAATAGTGTCTTTATAAATTGTTTCTAATCTAACCATTTGTATTAACCTGTGGTGTTTATACGTCTACTACTTCGCCGTTCGATTTAAAGTAACGAACTTTGCGGCCATCTTCTAAAATTTTAAAACCAACACGATCAGCTTTACCTGTTGCAGCATTGAACAAAGCAACATTTGATGCCTGTATTGGCATTTCCACTTCAACTATGCCACCAGGCGCACCCGAAGCCGGATTTGGCTTTTGATGTTTTTTAGCAACATTAATATTTTCGATAACAACTTTGCTATCTTCAACAATTACTCGTGTAACAGTACCGCGCTTACCTTTGTCTTTTCCGGCTAAAACGATAACGTCATCACCTTTACGAATTTTATTCATAATGAGAACTCCGTGCCTTCTATAATACTTCAGGGGCTAAAGAAATAATTTTCATGAATTTTTCATTTCGTAATTCACGAGTTACCGGCCCAAAAATACGTGTACCAATCGGTTGTAAATTCGCATTAAGTAACACAGCCGCATTGCTGTCAAAACGAATAACTGAACCGTCCGGACGACGCACACCTTTACGGGTACGAACTACAACAGCATTATGAACGTCACCTTTTTTCACTTTACCGCGAGGAATAGCTTCCTTGATGCTCACTTTAATAATATCGCCAATGCCCGCATAACGACGTTTTGAACCGCCTAATACTTTAATACACTGAACACGACGCGCACCGCTGTTATCGGCGATTTGAAGCTGTGTTTGCATCTGAATCATGGTTTACTCCGATTCTCTAAATTAATTAACCGTGCTAAACCGTTTCAGCACGTGTTACGATTTTTTCCAGAGTCCATGACTTGGACTTGGACAAAGGACGACATTCGCTGACTTCAACGGTGTCACCCATGTTGCATTCATTATTTTCATCATGTGCATGTACTTTGCTTGAGCGCTTAATGTACTTGCCATAAACAGGATGCTTCACAACATTTTCGATCATAACGGTAATGGTTTTATCCATTTTATTGCTTGTCACGATACCCGTTACGGTACGCTTTACTTTCGCTTCACTCATGCTGCACTACCTGTTTTCTTTTCATTGAGAATAGTTTTAATTCGGGCAATATCACGACGCACTTCTTTTAAAAGGTGCGAGCGAGTTAACTGGCCAGAACCACGCTGCATACGCAGATTAAACTGTTCACGTAATCGACCTGTGAGTTCTTTATTTAACTCTGCAGGATCTTTTGCTCTTAAATCACTTGCTTTCATTACAATACCGTCCGCGTAACAAATGTTGTTCCAAGAGGTAATTTCGCAGCTGCCAAACGAAATGCTTCACGCGCGATTTCTTCACTCACGCCTTCCATTTCATATAACATACGGCCAGGTTGAATCTGGCAAACCCAGTACTCAACATTACCCTTACCTTTACCCTGCCGAACTTCTAATGGCTTCTGGGTGATAGGCTTGTCCGGAAAAATACGAATCCAGATCTTACCACCACGTTTAATATAGCGCGTCATTGCTCGACGTGCTGCTTCAATTTGTCTTGCAGTAATTCGGCCTCGCTCAGTTGACTTCAAGCCATACTCACCAAAGCTTACTTTACTACCACGTTGAGCTAACCCTCGGTTTCGCCCTTTCATTTGCTTACGAAATTTTGTACGTTTCGGCTGCAGCATGATGTTCTCCTACAATATCCTGTTTACTTCGCTGCTGCTTTCGCAGGTTCTGCTTCTTTACTCGCTTGCTCTTGCGTGCCAATAACTTCACCCTTAAAGATCCAGACTTTTACGCCAATAATCCCGTAAGTTGTTAATGCAGAAGCAACACCGTAATCAATATCTGCACGCAGTGTATGCAGTGGCACACGACCTTCACGATACCATTCACTTCGCGCAATCTCAGCACCGTTTAAACGGCCGCCAACATTAATTTTTACACCTTGTGCACCTAAACGCATGGTATTACTAACCGCTCGCTTCATTGCCCGACGGAACATAATCCGACGTTCCAACTGAGAAGCAATACCTTCGGCAACCAGCGTTGCATCAAGCTCAGGCTTGCGAATTTCTTCAATGTTAATATGTACTTTTGGCAAAGCCATTAACGAAGTAACTTCATTACGAAGACGTTCAATGTCTTCACCTTTTTTACCAATAACCAGACCTGGCCGTGCAGTATGAATCGTAATATTTGCACTACCATGAGTCCGTTCAATTTGAATACGACTGACAGATGCTGTTTTCAATTTATCTTTTAAGAAAGCACGTGTTTTTAAATCCTGGTTTAAAAACACAGGATAGTCTTTCGAGTTGGCATACCATTTGGAGGTATAGTCTTTAACTATACCTAAGCGGATACCCGTTGGATGTACTTTTTGCCCCATCGTCTACTCTCTTATTTATCTGATACCATCACAGTAATGTGACTTGAACGTTTTAAAATATGGTACGCAGCGCCTTTAGCACGTGCTTGCCAACGTTTCATTGTTGGACCTTCGTCTACAAAGATGCGGCTTACTTTTAATTCATCAATATCCGCGCCTTCATTATGCTCAGCATTGGCAATCGCTGATTCCAATACTTTCTTAACCAATGCAGCCGCTTTTTTAGTGCTGAAGGTTAACAGCTGTAATGCACGCTCAACGGGTACACCACGAACCTGATCTGCAACAAGCCTTGCCTTTTGGGCAGAGATTTGTGCATTCTTTAATTTAGCAGTCGTTTCCATCTTTCTAACCTTTACTTGGATTTCTTGTCGGCAGCATGACCTTTGTAAGTACGCGTTGGCGCAAACTCACCCAGCTTATGTCCGATCATGTTGTCACTAATCAGTACCGGTACGTGTTGACGGCCATTATGTACCGCAATCGTCAAACCAATCATATCGGGAATAATCATAGAGCGACGAGACCAGGTTTTAATTGGTTTTTTACTATTTGATTCAACAGCCGCCTGGACTTTCTTAACCAAATGCAAATCTAAAAATGGACCTTTTCTAATGGAACGTGGCACCTTAGCTATCCTCTATTCAATTATTTCTTGTTACGACGACGTACAATTAATTTATCAGTACGTTTATTACTACGTGTTTTGTAACCTTTGGTCGGCGTACCCCATGGACTGACGGGATGACGACCACCGGATGTACGACCTTCACCACCACCATGCGGGTGATCAACCGGGTTCATTGCCACACCGCGAACGGTTGGACGTACACCACGCCAACGTGAAGCACCGGCTTTACCTAATTTACGCAGATTATGTTCAGAATTACTCACTACACCCAAAGTCGCGCGACAGTTTGATAATACTTTACGCATTTCACCGGAACGCAATCGTAACGTTGCATACTCACCTTCACGAGCAACAAGTTGCGCAGAAGTACCCGCGCTGCGAATCATTTGTGCGCCCTTACCCGGCTTCATTTCAACACAGTGAACCACACTACCAACAGGCATATTGCGTAAAGGCAAACAGTTACCTGATTTAATCGGAGCTTCAGCACCCGAAACAAGCTCATCGCCCTGTTTCATGCCCTGCGCAGCAATAATGTAACGACGTTCACCATCTGCATACAATAACAATGCGATATTGGCTGTGCGGTTAGGATCATATTCCAGACGCTCCACTTTTGCCGGAATGCCATCTTTATTACGTTTAAAATCAATGACACGGTAATGCTGTTTGTGTCCACCACCAATATGGCGAGTCGTAATACGACCGTAATTGTTACGACCACCCGATTTTGATTTCTTTTCCAGCAAAGGTGCATAAGGTGCGCCTTTATGTAAATCAGGATGTGAAATCTTGACCGTGAAACGTCGACCCGGTGAAGTCGGTTTTGCTTTTATAACTGCCATCAGACTGTCCTAATACCTTTTACTCTGCACCCAGGAAATTAATATCCTGGCCTTGCTCTAATGTAACGTATGCTTTACGCCAGTTTTTACGTCGACCAGCACCATAGCGATTACGTTTTTTCTTGCCGTTTACATTTAAAACATTAACATCTGAAACTTTCACATCAAACATCAGTTCAACAGCATCTTTAATATCTGTTTTGTTTGCAGCCGGAGCCACTTTAAATACAAACTGGTTGTTCTTATCCGCAACGATTGAGCTCTTTTCTGAAACATGAGGCTCAAGTAAAACGGTCATTAAATCCTGTTCTCTCATGACAACATCTCCTCAACTTTTTTCACAGCAGATGCCGTCATAACGACTTTATCGTAACCCACGAGATTAACTGGATTGACTTCTGTTGCTGTACAAGTATCAACATGTGGTATGTTGCGTGCAGACAGGGCAACCGCTTCCACTAATTCATCCATCACAATCAATGCGCTATCAATCACACCCAGTGCTGTTAATTTATCAACCAGCTCTTTTGTTTTAGGCGCGTCCATTTTGATATCGTCAATGATAATCAGTCGCTCCAAGCGAACAAGCTCTGACAAAATAGACCGAATTGAAGCTGCATACATTTTTTTGTTCAGCTTCTGAGTATAGTCACGTGGTTGCGCAGCGAATGTTACACCACCTGTACGCCAGATTGGGCCACGAGTTGTACCCGCACGTGCGCGACCTGTGCCTTTCTGTCTGAAAGGCTTTTTACCACCACCACTAACGGCAGCACGATTTTTCTGTGCAACAGAACCCTGTCGAGCAGCCGCTAAATAAGCTGTAACGGCTTGATGAACCAGAGACTCATTAAATTCACGACCAAAGTTTGCATCTGAAACTTCAACGGCTTTTTTAGAGGCTTTACCTGTTGCTGTTGTTAAATTCAATTCCATAATAGTAACCCCTTATGCCTTGACTGCCGGACGGACAATAACATCGCCACCTTTGGCACCAGGCACAGCGCCTTTAACTAATAACAAGTTACGCTCTGTATCGACACGCACAACTTCCAGATTTTGCACTGTCGTTTTCACGTTACCCATCTGGCCAGACATTTTCTTGCCTTTCCAAACACGACCAGGCGTTTGACATTGACCAATAGAGCCCGGAGCACGATGAGACAGTGAGTTACCATGCGTTGCGTCCTGCATTGCAAAGTTATAACGCTTGATAACACCCGCATAACCTTTACCAATACTGGTACCGCACACATCTACCTTCTGGCCCGCTTCAAAAATATCGACTTTGATTTCACTGTTTTCAGCCAAATCTTCGCCTTCACCATCATTCAAACGGAACTCCCACAAACCACGTCCTGCTTCCACACCGGCTTTAGCAAAATGTCCGGCCTGCGGTTTGTTTAAGCGTGACGCTTTCTTGCTACCCGTTGTCACCTGAACGGCGTGATAGCCGTCTTTTTCAGCTGTTTTCAACTGAGTAACACGATTCGCTTCTACCTGAATAACCGTCACAGGCAATGAAGCACCTTCATCTGTAAAGATGCGTGTCATCCCAACTTTGCGGCCTACTACACCAATCGTCATTATCGTATCTCTTTAAATTTACTTAATTTAAGTATTAACTTGTATTAATTTAATTGAATCTGAACATCAACACCAGCAGCAAGATCCAGCTTCATTAATGCATCCACTGTTTTATCCGTTGGCTGCAAAATATCCATCATGCGCTTGTGTGTACGGATTTCGTATTGATCTCGTGCATCTTTATTTACATGCGGAGAAATCAAAACCGTATAACGTTCTTTACGCGTTGGTAATGGAATAGGACCCACT
>JALXDW010000460.1 GCA_027070385.1 Chromatiales bacterium | reverse complement strand
ATTTTAGAAATAAAGAGTACACCAGGGTTATAAATGGCGCAAAGCCGAGTTTAAAATAAAGATTGATTTGCTTATTTATACTCGAACAAGCGGGCTATTTCACGTATAGTTGGCTTTTATTATGCAACTAACGTATTGAATGAACAGGTTTTTCACCCAATGCATATAATAATAAGTAATGATGACGGTTATTCTGCTGAAGGTATCAATGCACTGGCTGATGGATTGCAGGAATTGGCTCAATTGACTGTTGTTGCTCCCGACCGTGATCGAAGTGGCGCAAGTCATTCCCTGACACTGGAATACCCTATCCGGGCAACGGAAATGGCCAATGGTTTTTTCCGTGTCGACGGAACCCCTACTGATTGTGTGCATTTAGCTATTACCGGTTTAATCAAAACCGAAGCCGATATGGTTGTTTCAGGTATTAATGCCGGTGCAAATCTGGGTGATGATGTGTTGTACTCGGGGACGGTTGCCGCTGCAATGGAAGGGCGTTTTTTAGGCTTACCATCACTGGCTGTTTCACTGCTTGGCCCACAGTTTAAACATTTTGATACAGCGGTAACGGTTGTCAAAATATTGATAGAACATATTCATTTATCGGAATTGCCCGTTGATACCTTACTGAATGTTAATGTGCCTGATTTACCGTGGGAGCAGATTAAAGGCTTGCAGGCAACCCGACTTGGGCATCGTCATAAGGCTGAACCGGTAATAAAGGAACAGGATCCACGTGGTCGAAATATTTACTGGGTTGGCCCGCCAGGAAAAGAAAAAGATGAAGGTGAGGGCACCGATTTTTACGCAGTAAAACATCATTATGTTTCTGTTTCACCGATTAAAGTTGATTTAACGCATCATGATACTGTTCCGACGGTTGCAAATTGGTTAGAAAAAATCTGAATACCAAGAAGGTCTGACGAAAATAAAATGAGAGAAAATTAAATGTCTGTTGTTAATATTCAGGGTATCGGCATGACATCACAACGTACCCGTGACCGCCTGATTGAACGTTTGCGAGCTAAAGGTATCAAGGATGAAACAGTATTGGAAGTAATGCGAAATACTCCCCGGCATATTTTTATGGATGAAGCTTTATCCAGTCGTGCCTATGAAGATACTGCTTTACCCATTGGCAGTGGTCAAACCATCTCCCAACCCTATATTGTTGCTCGCATGACAGAAGCATTGCTTGCAGGTAAAAACAAATTGGGTAAAGTGCTTGAAATAGGTACCGGTTCTGCTTATCAAACGGCCATACTTGCACAACTTGCCGATCAGGTTTTTAGTATTGAGCGTATTCAGCATTTTATCCCCCGTGCAAAAAAAATACTGGCAATGCTGGATATTCGGAATGTGAATTTAAAACATTATGATGGTTACAAAGGCTGGGCCGGTTTTGCACCGTATGACGGTATTATTGTGACAGCCGCTCCCGATGAAGTTCCAACTGAATTACTGCAACAGTTGGCAGAGGGTGCAAGACTGGTGATTCCCAGTGGTGAGCAAGGTGCGCAACAATTATTATGTATTACCCGTGAGGGTGATGAATTTATTCAACAGAAGCTCGATATGGTGAGTTTTGTTCCCCTGGTAAAAGGCACTCGATTGTGAAGATGTTTTCGTACATGTATGACCGCGCACTGGTTTATTCAAAACACCCCAAAGCACCGATTTATCTATCCATTTTAAGTTTTATTGAATCCTCCTTTTTTCCGTTCCCCCCTCCTGATGTCATGCTTGCCCCGATGTGTCTGGCTGACAGGCAAAAAGTCTGGTATTACGCATTTCTTACCACAGTGATGTCGGTATTGGGGGGTTTATTGGGCTATGCCATCGGGGTTTTTGCATTTGAAATGGTCGAACCGCTTATTAAATCCGTTGGCTATTGGGATAAATTTGAAACCATTCAATTCTGGTTTAAGGAGTGGGGGATTGGGGTTATTTTTATTGCCGGATTTTCACCGATACCGTATAAGTTAATTACCATTAGCTCCGGTGTAGTCGGGATGGCACTGATACCTTTTATTATTGCATCCGTCATTGGTCGGGCATCCCGTTTTTATCTGGTGGCAGGTTTGATATATTTAGGTGGCGAAAAAATGGAACAGAAGTTGCGCAAGCATATTGATAGCATTGGCTGGTTGGTGGTCGCTGTGGTGGTGGTTGCGTATTTTATTTTGAGAAGTTGATGTTTAAAAATCGAATCTTAAATCTCGTTTGTTTGCTATTGATTAGCAGTAGCTTAATGAGTTGCACTCAGTATCTAAAATCAAATATAAAAACGCCTTCCTCCGATTCAAAAGTACTTTATCATCCGCCTAAATATCATCGCGTTAGCAAGGGTGAGACTCTGTATTCGATTGCCTGGTTTTATGGCTATGACTATCGCCAAATCGCTTTGTGGAATGATATTGATTACCCTTACTTGATTAAACCCGGGCAGGAAATTCAGCTTTATCCCTCATTAGTGAGACGTGCGTCACAAAATACCCGGATTACGCATTCCAAAAAGACACTCAGTCCACAACAACGAGCACGCAGGGAGCATCGCAAGGTGGTTCAACGGGCCAAAAGAAAGACACTGCAACAAAGAAAACATACAAAAAAAAGTCATCAATTCAAAAAAGCAAAACTCGCTTCCAATATTATCTGGCACTGGCCAACGCGAGGTAAAATTGTGTATCGTTTTAGTTCAAAACGTGGCAAAAAAGGGATTGGTATTGCGGGGAAACCGGGGCAACGAATTGTAGCTGCGGCTGCTGGCAGAGTTGTGTATAGTGGCAGTGGTTTGCGTGGCTATGGACGGCTTATTATTATAAAACATAACGATACTTACCTTAGCGCCTATGCCAATAACAAAAAAATATGGGTAAAAGAGCAACAAAAAGTAAAGTTAGGGCAGCATATTGCCGATATGGGGAATAATGGGGCAAAAAATTCAATGCTACATTTTGAGATACGCAAGAATGGCAAGCCCGTTAACCCTGTTCGTTACTTACCCAGGTGATTATAACGTTAAAATAATGACTGTAGTAGTTGATGAATATGGAAAAAAATAATAAACAAAAACAGGATGGAAACTTAATGGATGCGACTGACGTAGATGCAACAATCGAAGTAAATATCGAAGATGATATGGAAGAAACTGAACTGGATCTTGGCAGCGATGCTGTTGTTGAAAAAGTTGAAGAGGAAAATACAAAATTTGCAGCGGGTGCAGTATCAAATGGACAGCTTGATGCGACACGAATTTATTTAAGTGAGATAGGCTTTTCGTCATTACTCACAGCAGAAGAAGAAGTTTATTATTCACGTAAACTGTTAAAAGGCGATGAAGCCGCACGCAAAAAAATGATTGAATGCAATTTGCGTTTAGTTGTTAAAATTTCTCGTCGTTATTTAAACCGTGGTCTT
>JALXDW010000459.1 GCA_027070385.1 Chromatiales bacterium | reverse complement strand
AACATTTTTGTGGCTCGGTTGCAATGGGCGTAAGAGGTTAATAAAAAATACGCCGTTAATGTCGAAGTGTATCGCCTGCCATTGTTATTTGGTGGTTTGATCACCGAAAAGCAGCGCCAGATGCAGCTGATATATCAGTGGATGGATTACCACAAAAGAGGCGTTGCCTGGTTGTTTAATCATTCCGACAAGAAGAAGTTTGGTAATTCGTGGCTGAACACGGATATTTTTACTAAATGGCTTGCAAAAAAAGAGTTTGATAATGGTTATCATGAAATGAATGTCAGCTCGGGTGACTTTACTTACTGGGAGCTGGGTAAATGTTTTAAAGAAATATTTAAAGAAAATAATTCTGAACATAGCGAAGATAATTTTCTGTCTATGCCTGAATCATGCTTTTTTATTCAGAATGAATCAGAGCTTGAACCCTTGTCGCTCTATGATGAAATAGAAAAGCACAGTATCCGACATCTATCTGGGCGTTGATAGCTTACCCTCACTGGATAGCAGAATAGCTGAAAGTCTCTGAACACAATGCCACAGATTCAATGTGAAAATTGTATTTAAACGTATCTTGTTGTTTAAAATAAAGATATTATAATCAGCTGGAATTATTCTTTATTTTTAAGGTGTATTAATGCTAAAAATTGGTGTGGTCGGTGGAACAGGGTATACCGGCGTGGAATTATTGCGATTAATTGCCCAGCATCCACAAGCAGAGCTGGTATGTATTACTTCGCGTTCTGAAAAAGGGTTAGCTGTTGCGGATTTATTCCCAAACTTGCGAGGCCATATTGATATTGCTTTTTCCGATCCGGGTGAAGCACCTTTAACCGACTGTGACCTGGTCTTTTTTGCCACGCCCAATGGCATCGCTATGCAACACGCGGTTGAGTTGATGGAGGCCGGGGTAAAACTGATTGATCTGGCCGCTGATTTCAGGCTTAAAGACGAGGCAGTGTGGACACAGTGGTACAAGGATGCCTCTAAAGACGGCAAACATGCCTGCCCGCAATTATTAGAGCAGGCCGTTTATGGTCTGCCGGAAGTGAATCGGGCGCAAATTAAAACCGCACAACTTGTTGCCAACCCGGGTTGCTACCCAACGGCAGTCCAGCTGGCCTTATTGCCATTGATTGAAGCAGGTATTGTCGATACTTCACGACTGATTGCCGACGCTAAATCCGGTGTCAGTGGTGCCGGTCGAGGTGCCAGCGTGGGAACCTTACAAGCCGAAAGCAGTGAAAGCATGAAAGCTTATGCCGTTGCCGGCCATCGTCATTTGCCGGAAATCAAGCAAGGCTTACAAAATGCACATGGTGCAGAGGTTGGTTTGACGTTTGTACCACATTTAACACCGATGATTCGAGGTATTCATGCGACCTGTTATGCAGAACTGACCTCGAAAAGTGATTTACAATCACTGTTTAGTAAACGCTATCAAAATGAACCTTTTGTTGATGTGATGCCAACCGGTAGCCATCCTGAAACACGTTCGGTGAAAGGTGTGAACACCTGCCGCATCGCAATACATCAACCACAAGATGCTAATACAGTGGTGGTGTTATCGGTGATAGATAACCTTGTTAAGGGTGCCGCAGGGCAGGCGATTCATAATATGAATTTAATGTGTGGTCTGGATGAAACAATGGGTTTAAATGCTGTTGCATTAATGCCTTAAAATCATTTTACGAATTTAGACGTGTTGTTAAGTGTTAAGAGAAAAATATGAATCTGGTTGTTAAAGCACATCGTCCCTGGGTAACACGGTTAATCTGGGTGCTGGCTGTCATTGCTTTATTGATTGCGGGTTGGTCCGCTTATGATTACGGGCGTTATAGCGCAAAATTTGACAGTGCCGATGCGCGTCGGGCTGAAGAAAGTTTTATCGAGATTCGTGATGCATTAAGTACCGAAATTGAAACCTTGCGCGAAGAAAAAGCCGTGCTGAAACGTGCCGCACAAATTGAAAAGAAAGCCTATAACGAATTGTATACCACTTTAAAAGCACTGCAGTCAGAGATTCTTGAGCTAAAAGAAGAACTGGCGTTTTATCGTGGTATTGTATCGCCACGGGATGCTTCGCGTGGCTTGCGGCTACAAAAATTCACTTTTGAGGAAAATGGTAATTCACGCAGTTACCGTTATAAAGTGGTGCTGTCCCAGGTGCTTAAAAATGATCGTTTGGCTCGAGGTAATGTACAGCTTCTGTTTGAAGGCTTGCAAAAGGGGCAACCTGTGGTGCTTAAATTACGAGATGTGACTGAGAAACGCATTAACGATCTCAAATATAAATTCAAGTATTTTCAGAATATAGAAGGTATTGTCGAGATACCCATTGGTTTTACTGCTTCACGTATCATTTTGCGGATTTTCCCGCGCGGTAGGAAGCAGGATATGATAGAAAAGACATTTAATTGGCCCAAAACGGAGAACAGTGAAGATGTGGGGGAATAAGAAAAAACCAAAGCAAACAGCACAAATTGATTCATTAATTGGCCAGAATTCAGAAATTCATGGTGATGTGGTGTTTAAAGGTGGTTTGCATGTGGATGGCAAGATTAAAGGGAATGTGATTGCTGAGGAAGGAACCGATTCAGTCATTACGCTCAGTGAGCGAGGTACCATTGAAGGTGAAGTCAAAGTGCCGAATGTGGTTGTGAATGGCACCGTTATTGGGGATGTGCATGCTTTAACACATATTGAACTCGCCTCTGAAGCGCGGGTGCATGGTAATGTTTATTACAGCCTGATTGAAATGGCCATGGGTGCCGAAGTGAATGGTAATCTGGTACATCGGGAAGATTCTGTGGTGCATTTAAAGCCAAGTGCAGAAAGCGTGACTAACGCCAGCGACGACAAAAAATCAAAAAACTAAGAAATATCTTTAATATCAATTAGTTACAATTTGTGTTGTTGATCTGTAATAATACAATGCTAGTACTATAGTAAAATAATCAGGTATTACTTGAATCAGAGGGATGGAACCCGCATAATATAAGTGTTTATTGATATTCTATTTTGGAGTCCAGAATGGCCGAAGCAAATCCTTCCATTACTTTTACCGATAATGCGGCAAAAAAAGTAAAACAGCTTATTGAAGAAGAAGGCAATCAAAATCTGAATTTACGCGTTTATGTGACCGGTGGTGGGTGTTCTGGCTTTCAGTATGGTTTTAATTTTGACGAAAACGTACAAGAAGGTGACACTCAGGTCGAAAATAGCGGTGTGAAAATGGTGATTGATCCCATGAGCCTGCAATACCTGCTGGGTGCAGAAGTGGATTATAAAGAAAGTCTGGAAGGCTCGATGTTTGTCGTCAATAACCCCAACGCAACAACAACCTGTGGTTGCGGTTCTTCATTTTCGATTTAATCCTGTATTTGCAGCAAACAAAAATTACTTCTAGAACGATTGTTCAAGGTTTGTAGTGTATGCTTA